>NZ_JAEHBX010000064.1:0-26358 GCF_016483395.1 Bacillus cereus group sp. N21 | reverse complement strand
CATACGGACACTTCCTCCTTGAAACCCATTGTAAGGACTTAACTAAGTTGTGTCCATATGACTATACTAACTCTATTGTTTACAAAACGCTTATATTTCCTTATCATTAATAATAAGCAATGTAATATGTTAATCTCATGGCAACTATAAGCCGCATTTCTAGCACAAAATATACTTATTATCATTAATATAACATTGGTATTTATATGTTTTTAGTTAACAAAACATTAATATTCTAAACAAATTGTAGATTTATAGTCAATGTTTTGTTAATACACTCTTGGTTATATGTTAATCTCACATTTCATGTAAATACCTAAGTTAGTAGGTATTTATATTGATATCATCGAAATAACTATTAACATGTTAATTTCAGTCCACATGTTAATTTCAATTCAAGTGTGTATTTGATGATTTTTTCAAGGAGGTAGGACAATGATTGATCAAAAAAGCGATGATGATATATTAAACGATAATGTTTTTGAAAAGGCATGGAGGATAACAGAATTCTCTAAATTAGTCGGACGTCATCATAACACAGTGTATAATTGGTTCAATATTTTAGAAGAAAAAGGTCTACATGAAACTTTAAGAACCCATAACACAAACGAAAAGCTCTATAATACTTTAGATCTTGAAATCGCTCTTTTTATAAAACAAAAAAGAGATGAGAAGTGGTCTTTAGATGCTATTATTGAACTTTTACCACATCAATTTGATTTAAGACCAGTACCACTAGAGAATCAAGCAAATGAAGTATCTACCCAATTAAACCTTCAAGCAACTGCAGAAATCATTGAAAAAATGGTAAATAAGCAAATAGAAGAAAAAATAAAAAATATTGAATCTCAGTATGAAGAGAAGATAGGAAATATATTAAAACAGCTACCACAACCTGAAGATGCAGAAGCGTTAAAGATACGTCAACGTCAAGAAAGACTAGATAATTTCATTATTGAACATAGAGCACGCCAGGAATTAAGAAAGCAAGCAGAAGGCCTCTGGAATAGCAAACCTGATGAGGAACGTATTAAAAAGGTAGGATGGTTTAAAAAAGAAGAAGATTTAGCTAAAAAGCAACTCTTCATTGAGCAGTACTTACATGATAATATCATTGATTATATGAAATCTCTCATGAATACGACGGTGGAATAAGAAAAAGTCTGGATCTCGCTCCAGACTTTTTCTTATTTTGTAGTACCAAACATCTTATCTGGATCTAAAAAGTCCGCTAATTCAGCATCTTCATCGGCTCCAGCTTCTGTATTTTCTTCGTCACTACCCATATCGATAAAATCACCAAAGGCAAAACCTAAGTCCTCATCCTCATCTATACTTTCTATCGTACTAATTTGCGACTTTTTGTACTGAATTTGACTTTGCTTCTCTTTAAATTCATTAAACTCTTCAACTAATCCCTTAGATAATCTTGATGGTAATGCATCAGTTTTATAAAACGTATATACACTTCCCAAGAAATCATTCTTACTTACTAAATATCCATTAAAAACTGTACCGTTTATAGGTAAATTATTTGAGACTTCTACTTTAGCATCATCCATGAAGGAATCATCAATGTTTTTTTGTTCATCTAGGATAGCAAGCATACCAAAATGATGCACTTTTGATGCTTCAACAGAACCATCGTTATTCTTTTTCATTAAATCAATTGGATGATGGAAAGAGCTTCCTCTTAATGATTCTTTAAACATTTCTACAATTGCATGGCTATTTTCAATCTGGTTCATATTACGTGAAACCTTATTAATTACTAAACAACCTGTTTTCTCAAGTAAAATACGTTTAAAGTCTTGAGAATCAAGTATTACAGATGTTCCAGAACCATTTGCAGCTGTATTTAATTCATGAATAATTTCACTAATGCGTTGATTTGCATAATCACGTGCATTGGCAATACCTTTTTTCTCATTTTCATTTAGCTCTTTAAATTCATCATAAAAGTGCTGATTATCAGCAAATACTACAAACGCTACACCTTTTGATTTATCATTAGCTAATTTCCAAATCTCCTGAGAAAATTTATTAACTTGTCTTAGTACATCCGGTCCATCTGCTCTTACTGGAAGTGTTACAACAATCCCCATTTTAATAAAATCTTTACGCTCAATAGCGTTTTCAAAAGCGATTCTCGCAAATTTTGCTTGATCTGCTTTTATCTCTGCCATAGGGTATTGTTGTGCAACTTTTTGTAATTCTTGTCTAATTACAGGCTTGTTATGAAAAGCGGAAAACTCTTCAATCGCCTTAATGATTGTAGAAGTTCCTGTTCCTCCACCTAAGCCTGCAAAGAATAACACAAGTTCATCAGATGGTCTTACACGTTCCGTGATAAAATCTTTTAATTTTTCTTTTGCCTCATCATTTGATTCAAGTACCTTTACTGCACGCTCAGGATTTTTACCTAAACCACCTAATTTAAGTGAAACTTGGTTGCTTTTTGGTACATTTTTTAGTTCTGCTAGATCTCCATCATTACTGTTTAATGCTAAGCAGTTATATACTGATGTTCCATCTGTATGTTTATATTCAGCAAATTTATCTACCATTCTAGTACCAGCCTGACCAAAACCAACCATCGTCATCTTAACTGCTACTTCATTCTTCAAGAAATTTTTCGCCATTATTTTATCTCTCCTTATTTACTTATTTACTTTTTTTCTTTTCCCTAACTCAATAAGTACTTGTTGTCCTCTATAAGTTGAGATTAAAAATTTATACGGGTGCATAGACTTTTCATAGATTAAAGACATTGATGATAGTGTACTAACACTTATTTCAGCTGAACGTCTTGATATATTTGTGCGTTCAACCTCTAATGAATAAGATTTGCCTTTTGTTTTCTTTACTCTCCTATCTATGACTACATTTTCTACTATTTCATTAATTGATATGCCCCTCATGTATTTTGTTTCTTGAAATTGTTTATTAATGATGTTTCCTATGTATAGAAATACACTATATAGTATCTCATCTTGTTCAAGAATATCTGCGAACATGTTCACTACTTCATCTGTAAATTTTATCGTTTGATACTTCTCGCTTAAAACCTCGTTCAAGTTGTCCCCCCCTTAAACCATTGGTTAATTATTCCTAGAAACATAGTACATCATTATAAGGCGTATATCAAGTCATTATATATAAAACTTATATATAGAACCTATAAATTCCATTATTAGAAAACCCTTTATTTCACAAGCTTTCATTTATACAGCGTATATATACGCTGTATAAATAATATATTAATCTTATATTTCATGTGATTCACATTCTAAGCTCTTAATAGAATAGATTTCACTATCATTACTATATTAAGTAAACATATCACCCCAAAAATAGCACAATACGTTAACATGAAACTCACATATTAAATAACACATTTTATTATACGCTGTATATATACATTTTATTTATACGACGTATAATAAAACCTTAATATAAAAGGGTTTTTACCTTTTATATATCAATTTTATATCAATATAAATATAATAAGTGCTTTATATAAGGCTTACATATAAAACTTATATAAACTGCTTATTATTGATAACAAAAAATGCAATGCTGTAATAGCATTGCATTAATAATACTTATACTGCTAAATAACTTTCATTTAGTGCCTGGAACAACTCATCCTGAGTATCTTTCTTGGTTAATAGTTTGGTTCTATACGATTCATTTCTTGTTAGGGGAGAAGTTGTCAATGTCATGTTGAATTGAATCTAATCAATTTAGTAGATAACTTTGGGCACTTATTTAATGGTGTTTCAACGATAGACGATTTCTCAAAAGAGCAAATCGTCTTTTTTTCATTGCGGCATCTGATGAGCTTAAAACCAGAGATTTATCAAGCGCAAATCTTCAATGTTATGAATTTAATGTGGGATGAAATGCTGGAAAACGGAAAACCACAGTGGAAAGCATTTGATAGAAAAGAAATTCAATTTGATGATGTCATTCGTTATCTCATCATTATGGATGAAGCACATCATCTCATCAATACAAGTGAACGAAGCCAACATGCAGTGCAGTTTACAACCAAGTTTAGTCGTGAAGCTCGGAAGTATTTTGCAGGGATTGTATTTGCAAGTCACTCTATCCGTGACTTTGTACCAGAAGATTCAAATTTAACAGCGGTAGAAGAGATTAAGAAGCTATTTGAATTAACACAGTACAAATTCATTATGCAACAAGACAGCAACAACCTAGATATGTTACGGCGAGTGTTTGCGGGTCAAATCAGTACAAGTGAACTGAATGAAATACCGTTTTTACCAACAGGAGATGTTCTCTTATGCATCAGTGCCGTGAAGAACATTTTATTTAAAGTCGATGTAACAGAAGAAGAGTTAGCGTTGTTTGGAGGAGGGGCATAATTCATGCATCTTGTACTGAAGATGATTCCGAAAAAGTGGCTCATTGTGATTGCTCTGAGTCTACTTTTTCTCCTTGGAACTTTTCTTATAGGAGCTACAATGACACTAATTGGTGGAATGGAAGGGAATAAAAAGCAGGGGGATATTACATACCCAAAAGGTGGTATGGGGACAGCAAATGTTTCGGCTGAAGTGTTGAAATGGGAACCTACCATTCGGAAGTATGCGCAGGAATTTGGTGTAGAAGCGTTTGTCCCATTAATGTTGGCTCAAATGATGCAGGAGAGTGGCGGACGTGGATTGGATCCTATGCAAAGCTCAGAAGGAGCTTACAACACAAAGTATTGTAAAGCACCAAATTGTATCACAGATCCAGACTATAGTATTTGGGCAGGTGTTCAGGAATTTAAGCATGCAATTGAGCGAGCGGGAGTCACGGGACCAGGTGATATGGATCACATAAAAACCGCTTTGCAGGCCTACAACTTTGGAACAGGATTCTTTGATTTTATTGAAAAAAACGGTGGGAAATACACAAAAGAATTAGCGATTCAGTTCTCCGCAGAAACCTATCAGAAAGTAAAACATACAGGTATATATCGTTGTGTACGACCGGAAATGATACCCTGCGGGGCATGTTATGGAGACGCTGTGCGCCCGTGGAGGGAAACTGAAGAGGGACAATAGCATGTCAAGAAAGCCGTAAGTTGATTAATCATCGAATCACGACTGAACGGCAAGATGTGAAGTATGGATAAGGATGAAAGCTAGACTGCTTGAACGATAGCACAAGGAAGGCTACCGTAACTCATTTCGGAAGATGGTTATATACGAAATGTGGTAGATGACATAGCGATAAAGGTGTCGTCGCTATGTATAGGGACATTTACCATCCGCCACTATACGTGGAAACGTGTGAAAGTCGCATCCGAAACCATATGTGCAAGTCTCTTGTCTTCTAAACGGGGATTACCTAAGTTGGAAAGCCGGAAGGCTATTGAGGATGACTTCAAGGCTTCGCCAAGAAGTGTGGCTCATGAATATCTAATACGGTAACGGAGCCTTCATAGTAGTCCGAGCTAGGGAAAGCCTAGTGCATGGCGAAGGAAGGCAGTCTGTCCGCTTAAAAATGAAATTGGGGAGGTGCGAAAGGCATCATGCAAAGTCCAAAAGTAGTATTAAGCAACCTGCAAAGACAGTGTCAGAAGGAAGAGTATAAATTCCGAAGACTCTATCGAAATTTGTACAATCCAGAGTTTTATTTCACTGCATATGACAATCTGAGTAAAAATGATGGAGCACTCACGATGGGAGTAGATAAGCGTTCTATTGATGGATTTTCAATAGAAGTTATCGAAGGACTTATAGAAACTCTTAAACAACGGACATACCAACCGTTTCCATCAAAAAGAGTATATATCCCTAAGAAAAACGGAAAGAAAAGACCATTGGGTATACCTAGTTTTGCGGATAAATTGGTGCAAGAAGTTGTGAGAATGATATTGGAAGCTATATATGAACCTACATTCTCTATATCATCACATGCTTATCGAAAAGGAAAAAGTTGTCACACGGCACTTCAAGAAATCCAAAGAACGTTTACTGGTAGCAAGTGGTTTATTGAAGGGGATATTAAAGGTTTTTTCGATAATATCAATCATCATACCCTGATTGGCATTCTAAGAAAACGTATCGAAGATGAGGCATTTATTGAACTGATATGGAAATTTCTTCGTGCTGGATACATGGAAGAATGGAGATTTCATAATACCTTCAGCGGTGCACCACAAGGAGGTATTATTAGTCCACTTCTTTCTAATATCTACTTGAATGAGTTAGACCAATACATGATGGATTTTATACAACAATTCAATAAAGGTAAAAAGCGGAAGAAAAATCCTGACTATGAACGAAAATATACTCAAATGAGAAGCTTGATTCGGAAGTATAAAAATGCATTAGAAGAACAAATGGAAGAAGCACAACAACATTTAGAACAGGCTAAAGCGTTAAAGAAAGAATTACGGACAATTTCATATAGTAATCCAATGGATTCAAATTATAAGCGTCTTACTTATGTTAGATACGCTGATGATTTTCTAATTGGTGTAATTGGCTCGAAGTACGATGCAAGAAATATTAAGGAAACATTGACTGAATATCTAATGGAAACACTTCAATTGGAATTGTCACAAGAAAAAACGCTTATTACCCATGCTTCCGAAAAACATGCAGGATTTCTCGGTTACAACATTCGTATTTTCAGAGGAAGTGAACCTCGAAAAGATGCGATTGGAAGAGTATGTAGATACCTTAATGGAAAAGTTCAATTGAAAATGCCTCACGAAGCTTGGGTAAACAAGTTAAAGAAATACCAAGCTATTAAAATGAGTGCCGATGGCACTTGGATGCCAAAAGAAAGAGGATACTTCATTCATAATGAAGATTTAGAGATTGTCGCTCAATATAACAGTGAAATAAGAGGATTATATAACTATTATCGGCTAGCAGAAAACGTGAGCAATCATATGCATCGTTTTGCTTACTTTATGTATTACTCTATGCTAAAAACATTTGCATCTAAATATAGAGTTAAAACAAAAGAGATTCGAAAACGTTATGAGAAAAATAGACGATTTACTGTCACATATAAAACATCTCGAGGAGAAAAGCAAACCTATTTTATTGAACGTAGTTTTCCACGAGAGAAACAGTCAAAAGAAGCGAATTTAGATTTAATTCCAGATACAAAATATGTGTTAAGTGAAACGAAACTCTCTGATCGAATCAAAGCAGAACAATGTGAATTGTGTGGGAAAACGAATACCACAATTCATATGCATCACGTAAAAAGATTGAAAGACATTAAAAATAAGCCGAACAAGTCCTTTCTAGAGAAACGTATGGTTTCAAGGAATCGTAAAACCATAGCGTTATGTAAAGAGTGCCACGTTAAAAGGCACAAAGGAGAAGTCTAGCAGGAGACAGATGGAGAGCCGGATACATTGAGAGATGTAAGTCCGGTTCGGGGAGGAGCACTTGAAAACCTACTACAGTAATGTAGCAAGGCGTTGGGTGCTTACTCTACTTATATGTTGATGCGGTGCTGAAATATTTTATACCTGGCGCACCAGTAAATGGCGGTGGAGGAAGCACAGGAAGCGGTTCTTCCGGCTCACAAGTTGCGGACGTAGGGCGTCAATGGATTGGACGTTCTACCTATGTATTTGGTGGTGGACGTAACACAAATGACATTGCAAGAGGGATTTTTGATTGTAGTAGTTTTGTGCGTTGGGCATTTGAACAGGTCGGAATGAATGTGAGCCCAATGGGAGCTGTAAGTACAGAAACCTTAAATAAGATTGGTACACAAATTTCACCAATGGAAATGAAAGCTGGTGATGTTATTTTCTTTGATACGTATAAACATGACGGTCATGTTGGCATTGTAATTGATCAAAATACTTTCATTGGTTGTCAAACGAATAAAGGTGTCTCAATCGAAAATCTATCGAATCCATACTGGGCTAAAGTGTTTAAAGGACATGTGAGACGTTACTAAAAATATTAAGAAATTAATAAGGGGAGAGATTTTTATGACAAATAAAATAGAGTTATGTGACGACGCATTATTTCAAAAAGTGATAACACCACCAATAGAAGAATTTAAAAATTATAAAATTAAACCAGCAAATTATATGATTCAAGACGTTGGTGAGAACTTTCTTTTGCATAGAGAGTTGAGTGAAGATGAGTCTTCACAATCAAAAGAAATGCTGTCTCGTTATGAAGGGAGGAGGTACGTATTTTTGTATAATTATCCTTCGGAAGAAGAAGCTTTGCAAGCGATTTATTCTTTTTGGGATGCAATAAAACAGCTCAACGCATTTGAAGAATAGGAGGGGAAAAGATGACAGGAGGAAAAAATAAAGATAACAGAAAAAGCTGGTTTGTAACGCTTGCAATTGTCATTGCAGGCGTTACTTTTTTAAACATCTTTCTGTACGCTCGTAACGATGAAACAGGAGATTTAAAACGATTAAAAGTTCAAAGTCAGGTATTGCAAACTGAAAATGAAGAACTCAAAAAGAAAGTGAAGGAAACACTTCCTTCGGAACAGGAACAAGAGCGACAATCGTATCTTTCGGCAGTAGAAAAGTTTATTCAACTATCATTTCATCGAGAAAAGCAGGGGTATGAAGGACGAAGAGAACAAGCAAAAAAATTAATGAAGGATGAAGTGTTTCAGCTCTTTTATCCAACGGATACATTTGAAATGGAGGACACATACGTATCTAAGCCATCTGATATGAAGTTATATTTACAAGACTATAAAATTGGTGCTTCTCAGGTAGAAGTGATCGCAGAATTTCAAAATACCGTGACGATTGGTGCGAATGGAACAACAGATAAAACGAAAAATGTGATGAAAGTAACGGTGCAAAAAAATCAAGAGAGTTGGCAAGTAACCAATGTAGAAGAACTAGCGGTTCAAATCATTGCATCTTAAAAAAGTGAGGTGTTGAGTAAATGGAAGTTGTAAATAATGGTGTGAATTTAAGACGTAAAAAATCATGGATATATGGCTTGATTGTAGGATTTATGTTTTTTGGTTTTTTCAGTTTTTTTACTTCTAAATTATATTTACCCTATGAAGAACCAGTCTATCATACAGAGCTGAAAAAGCCGGTTGCGTTATTTGGAAATCGAACAATGACGATAGAGAAAAGAGTTTATGATCCAGCTTCTCATACAGTAGAGATGTATCTTCATGTAGAGGGAGGAGATGGAGAACAATATCAGTTCCAGGCACAGGAAAAAGCAAATCCAAATCTTCAATTACCAGCAAAAGTGGTGTACCAAGATGATGAAAATATGGTTGTACAAGTGAAAGAACTATCTCCAAAATGGCAAGCAGTTGCGCTCGATGTATTTGAAAAAAATAATCGAGATGTAACAGTAGAGACAAAGCAAAAGGCTGAAGGAGAAAATGAAACTTCAAAAGAAGATGAAAAGCAAACATTCTTAAAATCATTCTTCTCCGATCAAAAGAAAACAGAAATAGAAGAGGGTATTTCACAAAAGAATAAAGGCGCTTATGCAAAAGTGTTTATCGGTATGGAACAAAAAATCTTAAAAGAAAAAGTAAAACAGTACGATGAAGTCATGAAACAAGAAACATCTAAACAAACAGAGTGGCAAAAACAAATCATAGAATGGAAAAACGATTCTAAGTACCAAACTGAAACAGAAAAAATGGAAACCGACGCAAAAATTAACTCAAAAGAAACGAATATTAGCCAGTCAAAAGAGAAGGTTGAACTATATAAATGGGAGCAAGAGCAAGTCAAAGAAAAGATTAAAAAACTAGATGAGAAGGCAAAAGATGTAGAGCGTTCGTGAAAAAAGTTGGGTCAACGGCATCTCAACATTAAGGGGTTTTAGGTCAACAGCATCTCAACATTTGGGTCTACTGGACATCAACATCAGGCGATTTTGAGTCAACAGCACCTCAACACTTGAGCTACTTTCTTGTTCCCACGGTTTCGCTAGGCTTTGCCTAGCTTCACACCCTAGGTGGGAACAAAAACCCCTTATGCTCTTCTCACTATTTTTAGTGGAGAACCCAAATTTTGGAGGAGGAAATGAAAATGGAGATAAGAGTTCGAAATATGAATCCAATTGCGGTGAAACGAATTGATGAAATTGCAAAGGCAAAAGGGCTTTCAAGAGATAAATTCTTACAAGGGCAACTTGAAACATTAGCATTCTATCGTGAACAACAAAATCGTGAATTGTATCTTCAACAGTTGCTAGAAAAAAATATCTATGCGATGGAAAGTTGTTTCGAAGCTGTAAAAGAAAGGAATGCTTTTTTACAAATGATGACGCAGGATGATGAGGCATGAACCGATCTACAAGTCCTTCACAAGCAACGGTGACGCCTGGTGTGGTGACAGTGTCTCGTTTTGTTACGGCAGATGGAAAAACATTTCAGGATTATGTGGAGTACGTTGACCGAGAAGATGCGAAAAGAGAAGGGGAAGCGCATGAGAAAATGTTTTCTCTGTATCAGGATTATATGGGGGATTCAGAGAAGACATCTTCTCTCTTTACAGACCATAGTAACGGTTTAAAGGGAAATGAAAAGAAAGACTTAAAAAAGATGTTTCAGCTCGCTCAAAAGAATAAGAGTATTATGTGGCAAGATGTCATCACTTTTGATAATCATTGGCTTGCAGAACATGGTGTGTATGATCCTAGAACAAGTACTGTAGATGAAACAAAATTAATGGATGTTACCCGATTAGCGATGAAAGAAATGTTAAAAAGAGAAAAGTTAGAACATACAGCAATTTGGTCAGGAGCGATTCACTATAATACGGATAACCTTCATATTCATGTCGCAACTGTTGAACCATTTCCGACAAGAGATCGCGGGAAGCGAAAACAAAAAACATTGGATGCGATGAAGGGAAAAGTTGTTCAAAATATTATGAATCGTGGTCAGGAACAAAAACAGATTAATGATTTAATTCGAAAGAATATGGTTGCAAAAAAGAAAGAAGTTTCCACATTCACATGGCGCAATCGAGAGTTAAAACCATTATTCCAGTTCATTTATAAACGTTTACCAGAAGATAAAAGGCAATGGCAATACAGTTACAATACATTGCGCCCACTCCGTCCTCATCTTGATGCATTAACGCAAAAATATATTGAGAAGCATCATAAAGAAGATTATAAACAGTTTCTTCAAAAGTTAGATAAAGAAGTAGATGTATTAAAGAGAGCATATGGAGAAGGTTCTGGTGATAAGAAACGATATGAAAATTATAAAGAAAATAAAATAGAAGAGCTTCACAAGCGAATGGGAAATGCGTTTTTACAAGAGATGAAAGCATACGATAAAGAACGACAGCGCATTGATAAAATATTAGACCGAAAGCCCAGTCAGCGAAAGAACTTTCAACAAAATGTTTCGATGCAATATGCACTTAGAAAAATGGAAGGTGCATTTAAAAGTGAGTATGAAAGTTGGAAAAATCAACGTTACTATGAACGTCTTCAGAGGGAAATCCAACAACAAAATGAGAGGGGATATGAACGATGAGAAAGATTAGGAGAGTGTTTTCTATTGATGAGGAAACAGATCAATATATTACAGCATATATGGAGGAACATAAAATTCGAAATGGTTATAACGGTGACGCAATCGCTCGAATTTGTAAAGAACATAAAGAAGCGAAACAACAAGAATGGTCACTTCGATATATTACAGAAGTCGTGACAAAACACCTTCATGAAGTATTAAAAGAAGAGTTAACAAAAATTCGACTTGGTACAAATAGTGCAGACAAAAATACGCAAATGTTGATTGAGTTTATGAATGGTATTTATGAACATGAACAGTATCAAGGGGTTTGTACAACTGATATTGCAGAAACAGAAGCAACAAAACATATAAGAGAAGTAGTAGAGGAGAGAATTGCACATAAACGACAAAAGAAGATGGATTATCAAGCTTCGAGGGGGCAACAACAAGAAGTATTTGTGCCAGTGGAGGAGGTGAATTGATAAAGAAAGGATGATGTATGAAATGAGAAAGTTAGAAAAAATATTAGAGCGATTAACAAAAGAGGAGAAGATAAGATGCTATTGTTTCATGAAGATATTGAACTTGGAATTATAAAATCTATTGGCGAAAGAGAAGTTACTTTTCATGTCGCAAATAAAGAAGTTACAATCCCATTAACAGAAAAGGAAGAACAAGAGTTATTTGATTATATTGAGCTTCCAGAAAACGATTTACTGATTCCCATCAACATGAAAACTCATAAAATATGTGTTCCAACAGACTTAGAAACTTGGAATGAAGAAACGATGGATGAATTAATAGAAGCTTCATCAAAGGGAGCGGAAAACAATGAGTAAAAAGCGTTCCCCTGTTTCATTTGAAGAGAAAAAACAAAAGGTAGTAGCACTCACGAAAAAGATGGAAAAAAGTATAGAAGGTTATTTTCGTTCACCAGGAGATTTAAAAGAGTATTTGTCATTTATGGCAAAATTCTATCGCTATTCACCATCTAACATTGCATTAATACAGAGCCAATTTGAGGGATCCAGAGCCGTGGGTTCCTTTTCTTTTTGGAAAGAAAAAGGATTTTCGGTTAATAAGGGTGAGAAAGGAATACAGATCCTTGTTCCAAACCGGACAACAGCAAAATTTAAAGACAAAAGGGGAACCTGGAAACCTGTTGCAAAAGCGAATGAAGAAGAGAAAAAACAGATTGAATCTAAAAGTATAGAAGTGAAACCAGGGCGCCTATATTTTTCTGTCGGCTATGTATTCGATGTGTCGCAAGTGCGCCCATAAGGCGCTCTAACGATTCGCTATGTAGCAATAGCGTAGAGTAGACCATCAAAGCTCTATCACTACCCAACTTACCCGTTCAGAAGAAATTCTACGGCGACCATAGCATGTTGGGACGTCACTAGTCGGTTAGTTACCAAATCGCAACTGGGTGTCCGGTGAAAGATGATAAATAAGGATGAAGGCTACACTGCTTGAATGACAGTCCAAGGGGGTTTAAACGTCACCCATAACGGAAGGTAGCTACAAACGTTATGTGACTGAAGGTGGTAAAGGTGTTTGGTTACTTTATCACATATGGAAAATACGTTGTTTGTGTGCGTAATTTTCAGATGGTCCACAGTCAATCAACCTCAATAAGAGGAAAAGGGCAAACGTCACATCCGACATTATCATAAGCTCGTCGTTAGAGATGCTAAATGGGGATTACCTAAGTTAAAATGCTAACAATTTTAGCTATGATACAAAATGGTATCTGAATATTTAATAAGGTAACGGAGTTCTCGTAGTAGTCCGAGCTAGGGAAAGCCTAGTACATGGCAAAGGAGAACAGCTTATCTAGTCTAAAAAATACAGGAAAGTGTGGGAGACACGTTGAGAAATCCTAATGTGATTTTAGACAATCTAGCTAGAAAGGCCAAAGATCAAGACTATACCTTTGAAAGGGTATACAGAAATCTTTATAACCCAATGTTTTACATGGCAGCGTACAACAAAATCTATGCAAATCCAGGCAACATGACAAAAGGTGTAGATGGATTCACAATTGATGGAATGAGTTTAAATAGAATCGAAAAAGTCATTGAAAAATTAAAAGATGAAAGCTATCAACCTAATCCCGTGAAAAGAACTTTTATCCCTAAAAAGAGAGGTGGAAGAAGACCGTTAGGTATTCCTTCATTCGATGATAAGTTAGTCCAAGAGGTAGTAAGGAAAATTCTTGAATCGATATTTGAACAACGATTCTCAAAAAATTCACATGGATTTAGACCCCACTTTAGTTGCCATACAGCACTAGTCCAGTGTAAAGAACGATTTAATGGGGTTCGATGGTTCATAGAAGGAGATATAAAAGGTTTTTTTGATAATATAGATCACCACATTTTAATTGGAATTCTTCGTAAGACAATAAAGGATGAAAGATTCATACGTCTAATATGGAAATTTCTAAAGGCGGGCTACGTAGAGAACTGGGCATATCATCGAACCTATAGTGGTATACCTCAAGGTGGAATTATTAGCCCAATCTTAGCAAATATTTATCTTAATGAACTGGATCAATATATTGAAGAGTACAAGAATCAATTTGAAAAAGGTACGAAACGTAGAACGACAAAGGCATATGTCAAATATCAAAAACGTGCAAGAAGATTCAAAGATAAGTACAAACCTGTTTGGCATCAATTATCTGAAGAAGAAAAGAAACCTCTTATTAAGCAATATAAAAAATTAGAAAAAGATATGTATAAACACCCTTACTTCGACCCTATGGATGAAAATTTCAAACGCCTACAATATGTCCGTTACGCAGATGATTTCATCATTGGAATCATAGGAAGTAAAGAAGATGCAATAAGAGTTAAAAAAGACCTTACGGTCTTTATCTCGCAAAAGCTAAACCTAGAACTATCACAAGAAAAGACATTAATCACACACAGTCATAAGAAAGCTAGGTTTCTAGGCTACGACATTGTAGTTGTACGATCTCAACAGCTAAAGAAGCGAAAAGATGGGGCGAAGACACGAGGAAACAGCTATAAATGTCACCTTTATGTACCTCGCGAGGCTTGGGTGGAAAAACTAAAAGAACTCAGGGCTATTAAATTTTCAAGGGATAATAAATGGAAGCCAATTCATAGAACATATTTAATTAGTCATGATGATCTCGAAATTCTGAGCATTTATAATGCGGAAATTAAAGGACTATATGAATATTACAAACTTGCCAATAATGTAAGCACTTTGCACCATTTTCTATATTTCATGAAGTACAGTATGTTCAAAACATACGCACGAAAATATAGGAAATCAGTTAAACAAATTATTGCTAAGTACAATATAAATGGAAAGTTCGGAGTTAAATATAGGACTAAAAATGGTCAGCAAACGAGACTCTTTTATGATGAAGGTTTCCATAAATTAAAAACAAAAGAAAAATCTTATTTTTTCAATGACAATCAACCTCCTAAATTCTATTTTGATGCAAGAAATAGCTTAATAAAAAAATTAGCATCTTTCAAATGTGAATATTGTGGGATTGAAAACGTTCCTATCGAAATGCATCATGTCCGGAAGTTAAAAGACCTTAAAGGAAAAAGGCGTTGGGAACAACATATGATTGCTCGTAAAAGAAAAACCATTCCATTGTGTATCTCCTGCCATGATAAATTGCACGCAGGAAAGCTAGATTGATAAGTGGAGAGCCGGATACATGGAGACGTGTACGTCCGGTTCGGGGGAGAGCGTTTGGAAACCTGTTCTAGTAATAGAATAAGGCGCTGGGCGCTTATCCTACACGAACGCGAAAGCGGAAGATTTGCCTCGTATTTTTCCAAATCGTTGGCTAGAAGGAAGTGTGCAAGATTATAAGAGTTTGTACAAAGGAATGGAAGCTATTGCGGAAAAAAACGGTGTGAAAATTATTGAGCCAAAACATGAGCTTGGGGTCGCAAAGGGGGTGAGCTACACCTTAACAAAAGAGGTTGCCTTGAATCCACGAAACAGTGAATTACAAAATGTGAAATCCCTTCTTCATGAATTAGCGGTGCGTCCATAAGGACATGTTAGGGATTGCTGTCGTAGCAAACAGCTGATGTGGTCATAACATCATAAGGTCAAAGACTTATTGGTATTCCTAAAATATCAAGACACTCGTGTTGGGAAACCAACAGGGGGACAATAGCATGTCTATAAAGCCACAAGTTACTGGCGTGTTACAGTACGACTGAATGGCAAGACCAAAGTAATAGATAAGGATGAAAGCTACACTGCCTGAACGATAGCCAGAGGGGTTATATCATGGACCATAGTAAACAACACGTGAAATGCTATGCAAGTGGGAATTTCAACGGATGTGCTAGACGTTGAAATATGACCTCCCACTGACCGACATCTATACGATGATAAATGGCGAAAGTCGCATCCGATACTAATACAAGCTTCCCTGCATAATCTAAATGGAGATTGTCTAAGTCGATACGCCCTTACGGACTATGTCCATTTGGGACTGAAAAATCGATATGACAACGGAGTCTTCGTACTAGTTTGAGATAGGGAAAACCTATCACGCTAACATCAGATAACGCATGTTAGGTCATAGCTGTGAAGCTAGGACGGCGAAGGAAGACAGTTAACCGAATCCAATATTATAAGAAGAAGGAGCGAGAGGCTCTATGAGAAATCCTCAAGTGGTATTGGACAATCTAACAGGCAAGTCCAATGACGAAAACTACAAGTATCAAAGAGTTTACAGAAACTTATACAATCCAGAGTTTTATCTTATGGCATATGATGAAATTTATTCTAACCCTGGTAACATGACTAAAGGGTCAGATGGTAAAACAATCGATGGCATGAGCATGAAAAGAATCAGTAATATTATCGACTCACTCAAGGGTGAAAGGTATCAACCAACTCCAGTTAGAAGAACCTATATCGGAAAAAAGCGTGGTAATGGCAAAAGACCACTTGGCATTCCATCATTTGATGACAAACTGCTACAAACTGTAGTTAAATACATTCTGGAAAGCATTTATGAAAGGTCGTTCAGTGACAGATCTCATGGGTATCGCCCAAACAAAAGCTGTCACACGGCCATTAAGCAAATCGCTGACACATTCAATGGAATAAAATGGTTTGTTGAAGGAGATATAAAAGGCTTCTTTGATAACATTGATCATTCTATTTTAATTAATTTACTTCGTAAAAGAATTATGGATGAGAAATTTCTAAGACTTATTTGGAAATTTCTTAAAGCAGGATATGTAGAAGATTGGAAATACCACAATTCTTATAGTGGCACACCTCAAGGAGGTATTATCAGTCCTATCTTATCTAATATTTATCTAAACGAACTAGATAAATTTATTGAAGAGTTCCAACATAAATTCAATAAGGGAAAAAATAAGGCGGAAAACCCTGAATACAGAAAACTGCATCAAAAAAGCATGCGTCTTAAAAAGAAATTAAAGGACAAAGCAGCGAAAGGAACTCTCGAAGAAAGCGAACGTGAAGAAATGATTGGTCACATCCAAGAAGCTAATAATAAAAAGATGAAATTACCTTCAAAAGATCCTATGGATCAGAACTACAAAAGATTGAAATATGTCAGATATGCGGATGATTTTCTAATTGGTATTATTGGCAGTAAAGAAGATGCAGTCATGATAAAAAAAGAACTAACTGAGTTCATCAGTCACAAATTGAAACTCGAACTCTCACAAGAAAAGACACTTATCACAAACAGTAGAAAATTCGCTAGATTTCTAGGTTACGACATTGCCATTAGTAGGAATCAACAACCAAAACCGACTTCAAGATCGGCAGAACAACA
Organism: Bacillus cereus group sp. N21; assembly: GCF_016483395.1. NCBI lineage: Bacteria > Bacillati > Bacillota > Bacilli > Caryophanales > Bacillaceae > Bacillus > Bacillus cereus group sp. N21. Next base: position 9,041 of record NZ_JAEHBX010000064.1, on the reverse strand, counting down.
AAAAAAGGTTCTCTCACGTTCTTACTCTGGAAGAGTCTCTATTTATATGCCAAAAGAGGCTTGGGTCAGTAAACTTATAGAACATAAAGCTATAAAGATTGATGGATGTAAATGGAGGCCAATGCATCGTAGGGTACTGGTCAATAACGATGATTTGGAAATTCTCACTCGTTATAACGCTGAAATCAGGGGTATGTACAACTACTTTAGACTAGCTATGAACGTAAGTGGACTTAATAAATTTAAATACTTTATGGAATACAGTCTGTACAAAACTTTTGCCAATAAATATAAAACATCAATAAGTAAAGTAAAAAACAAATACTGTATTAATGGAGTTTTTGCGGTTAGATACAAAACTAAGAAAGATAACAAAACTCGATACTTCTATGATGATGGATTCAAACGAAACCATTCTATAAAGGCAGACCATACTAATACTGACATACCAATCAATAAATTCGATTTTGGTAGAACTAGTCTCATCTCAAGATTAGAAGCGGAACGCTGCGAGTGGTGTCATGTAGAAAACGTTGAATTGGAAATTCATCATGTAAGAAAATTAAAGGACTTAAAAGGTAAAAAGCTATGGGAAAAAGCAATGATAGCTAGGAACCGCAAGACAATGGCACTTTGTGTCCAAGGATGCGGCAACGACTGTCATCGAAAACTCCATGCTGGATTGTTAGATTGAAGTAAGTTAATGGCGAGCCGTATACATGGAGACGTGTACGTACGGTTCTGAGGGGGATGCTTGGGAACCTACCATAGAAATATGGAAAGGCACTGGGTATCTACCCTACCATGCCAAACTTCATACAGTAGAAACACATATGAATTACACAGCACCAGAAAAAGAATTTCAAGCAGAAATGACAGCCTTTACGGTTTCTTCCTATTTCGGAATTGATACAAGCGAATATTCACTCGGTTACCTAGCCAATTGGACAAAAGGAAAAGAGATGAAAGATAAAACTCAGTTGCTAAAAGAAGTACATGAAACATCGGTTGAGTTCATTGAAACGATAGAAAGTACTTTGGAGAAAGAAAACGAAAATATAAAAGGGAAAGAGGTAGATAATATGGAAAAAACACAATCAGTAGAAAAACAAACGGACGAATTGTTTGAACGTATGCCAGATGAGAAAGCGCATTTGGTTACAATCGAAGTGTTGTATAAGGATGCTCAAGATATGTATGGTGGAAAAATACACATGATGGATGCTTTTACTAAAGAGATTACTGACATACCAATACGGAAGGAAGAAGAACCAAATCAAGAAGGTTTATCTGTATCTTTAACGGAAAAAAACGGTGGTGTAAAAGATGTTCACTTAAATAAAATTTTGCAACCAGATTTATATGAGACAGTCCATAATTCTGTTTTTGAGGGGAAAGAAAATTCGTTTGTTGTACATCAAAAGGATGCACAGATTGATTTAAATGATCTAGTCAAAATAGCCATATATGATAAATGGGTACAAAGAGAAGTGGATTTTGTAGATAAAGCTGAGGATCAAAAAGAGTTAAGGTTTAGTGAAAAAGAAGTAGAGTTATATAAAGAAATGAAACAGGAAGGTTATGCACCAATTGAGTCATTAGAACAAAAATTACAGCCACTTCCGCATACAGCTAAACATGTTACGGCTTCGATGGAAAAAGAATTAAGTGAAAAATATGAAGCGTTTAAACGTGCTCAATCTAATGAAACAGTGAACGATATTGATAGTATTATAAGCCGTATACAGGTGGAAGAACGTTATTTTGCAACCAAAAATGTAGCAATTGATAATGAACTCATTACCCAAGAATCTGTCAATCAATTAGAAAGTAAAGTACAAGAAAAGTTGAATAAAGAGGGAATTACGTCTACTAAGCAGACCGCATCGAAATTGGTTGATCGGGAAAAACAATATGAACCATTCTCGAACTTTACGCAATTCCAAAATGTTGCAAAGAAAAAGAAAAAAGAGGTAGAATTAGGACGAGAAATGGTTCGTTTACACAATTTAATAAAGAATCAATGTCATCACTTATCGTTGAGAACGAGAAGTGATTTTTTATTATAAAGGAGGAAGTGAAAAATGAATATACAAGAACAACTGAAGCAAGAAGAAATCAGAGAAGCTTTGTATAAGCAAGTACTTCATATGACTGGAAAACAAAAAGAAAGGTTTCCTGAAGGGAATATGCATGAAATACAAAGAGGAGTTGAGCCTGGTGTGACTCGTTTTGCAATTCCATCTGTGACAAGCGAAATGGACTGGGGACAAGGAGATATCACAATTGATGTTCATCATGATACAGGGAAAGTGAGAGTATATGAACAAGAAATAGATGGTGAGAATTGGTCGAAATCTTCTCTTCGACTTACAGGAGAGAAGCAGTTGTCTGATGTGGTAAAAAATTTGATAAAACAAAGAGCGATTGAGCGGCAAAGAATGGATGAAACAGCCAATCAAAAGATGGAAAATCAAGTAGAACAGTCTTTCTCATCTCTAGAGCCATTAGATGAAAAAAATCATGTGGTGATGCGTAAAGCAATGCCCAAAGAGGTATATAAAGAGTCGTATAAGGAACAAATTTTAGAAGAGATTGCTCCTTCTCAGGATGAGATACGTTATAAGGAACAATACCAGGCAGAATTGCTTATGTTATTAGGAGTTGATAATGAAAAGGGATCAGATCCAAATAAACAAACCTTATCAAAAGAAAAACAGGATAATAGTCCAGGGCAACAAGAAGAAAGGTATACGAAAAGTCGGGAAGAACGTGTTAAAGAAATGAAAGAGTTTGAGAAGACGCATTCATATCCTGAAGTATATCGGTTGAAAAAGGAAGCTCTTCAGGAGTTAAAAGGAATGAATCTAACAGATTCCCAGCGGGAAAAGTTGTCCAGCATTGAAAAAGCTTTAGATCAAGAAAAACAAGAATATGATAAAAATAGTAAAAAAGAATCTAGCCAGGAGAAAGAACCGAAAAACCAAAATAAATTCGCACAGATTTTTCATCGGTTTAAAGGTGTGAAAAAGAACGAACAGCCAAAAGAAGCGGAAATGGAACATGCTAGATAGATATAGGTTGAGGAGAGTACTGTGAAACAGTGCTCTTCTTCTTTTTAAAAGCGAAAGGAGAGAAAAGGATGGTAAATATCGTTGAAATTGTAGACATCGATTATACGGGTGTATGGGCGGAAATGAAAAATGCAGAAGAATTGATTTTTATTTCGTTCCCAAAAGAAAAAATTCAAATTGTACGCGAAATATTGTCAGAGAAAAAACAAATGTATGTCTTTCTACAGAAAGATTGGGAATGGAGAAAGATGTCATGAACCCATGGTTATTTGCTAGCTGTATGTTACTTGTGACCGTGGCAATGAACATTTGTATATGGGCAGTACAATGTGCAATAAAACGGTCCAAAGTACGAAGAATGAAGCGTCAAAATTAAAAGTTTTATATATTATGAGGAGGAATGAATGGTGGGAAAAACATTATTTATTGCGGAAAAGCCAAAAGTTGCATACGAATTATTGAAATCACCACGATTTCGAAATGCAGAGAAGCATATGGGAAGTAAGCCATACTTTGGTTACTTTGAAAATCAAAAATATATTATTAGTTGGTGTTCTGGTCATTTATTAGAGCTGAAGAATCCAGAAGAAATAGATGCGAAATACAAAGAATTTAAATTCGAACACTTGCCCCTTTTGTTAGAGCCGAAATACAAAGTGAAACCGGATTATATCGAACAAATCAATATTTTAGTAGATCTATTGCAACGTCAGGATGTAGATCATGTGGTCAACGCTTGTGATGGAGACCGTGAGGGCGAGCTGATTTATCGTGAAATGTATGAATATGCGGGTGTAAATAAACGACAATCTCGCCTCTGGCTTGCTTCGTATGAGCCAGCAGAATTAGAGGCAGGACTGAACCGATTAGAGCCAGGGGAACACTATGACGAACTTGCAAATTCCGCAAAAGCAAGGCAATACCTAGACTATCTTCTCGGAATTAATGTGACGAGAGGATGTACAACGAAACTTGCTAAAAATCAATTCTTATTGGCAACGGGGCGTGTGCAAATGTGCCTGTTACATGAGATTTGGCAACGTGAGGTATCCATAGAAAATTATAAGGAACAAACCTACTATAATCTAAAACTCATCACAGAGAATGGATTAGAAGCTGTTATGAAAACAGGAGACCAGTTATTAGATCCAGCTCCTTTACAAAAGCTTGGCACAAAATTAATCGGTACAGACTTAACGGTAACGGAATTTAAAGAAAGTACTAGAAAAAAGAAACCAAAGTTGTTATATAACCTTACAGATTTATATAAAGATGCTCATGCGAAATTAAAGGTAAGTGCAGAAACCGCTAAAAAACATATTCAGAGTTTATATGAAGAAGGGTGGATTTCCTATCCTCGTTCATCGTCCCGGCATTTGCCAACGGAAAAGGTAGGCAGAGTACAAGAAGTATTCCAAGCCTTGCAGTCTACCAATTATGCGGATTTGGTGCAACTTGTAGATCCGCATACCATTACAGAAAAACATGCCTCATTTAACGATGAGCTTGTAGATAGTCACTTTGCCATCATCCCGACAACCAAACCATATGACGGGACCAATAGAAAACCATTAGAAATTCAATTATATGACCTCATTGTGAAACGATTTATTGGGAACTTTATGCCACCGGCTATTTATTGGGTACGTGAGGCACAGTTTATAGATCGAGAGGAAAACATATACTGTACAAAAGAGAAAGTTCTTCAAGAGAAGGGATTTTTAAGCGTATTTCATGAGGACATGGAAGAATGTTCTGTGGAAAGCTTTCAAATCCCTTTTTTATATGAGGGAGACTCGTTCCAAATCGTGAAACATGACTTAATGTAGTCGAAAACAAAGAAACCAGCATTTCATACTGAAAGCTCCATTCTAACGTTTATGGAGACCGCCGGTCGTAAATTAGATGATGACCATTTAAAAGAGCTAATGAAAGGAAAACGTATTGGGACGGTTGCGACAGAGGAGACCTTTATTCCAAAACTCGCAACGAGAAATTACATCACAGTTACCAATGGCCAAATTCGTACTACGAAAATTGGTCGTGCATTTGTAGAAAAATTTCCGATAGATGAAATCAAAAATCCAGCTTATACGGCTGAAATGGAAGGGATGATTCATATGATCGAAAAGAAGGAAATGCAATACGGTGAATTTGTGGAAAATACGAATACATTTGTAAAAGAAACAGTTGCAAAACTTGGAAAAACAGAAGAAAAAGTAGCGGATGAAATGATTTTGAATTGGAATCAACAAATTGAAGTATGCCGTTGCCCATGTAAAAAGGGGAAAATCCTTCATAAGGGCAACTTCTATGGATGTAGTAATTATCCAGAATGTGAGATCCGTATACCGAAGAAAATTAAAGAGAAAGCGATTCCTGAAGCACAAGTAAAAAAGTTGTTTGAAAGTAAGAAAACGGATCTGTTAAAAGGCTTTAAATCCGGTGAGAAAGAGTTTTCAGCGTATTTAGTATTCCGAGAAGGCAAAGTACAGTTCCAGTTTCCAACGACAGAGGAGCTGTCTCTTGGGAAGTGTCCAGACTGTAAGAAAGGGGACATTCTTCATCGAAAAACATTTTTTGGGTGCACAGAATATAAAAATGGTTGTAAGTTCATGTTGCCAGCAAAAATCAAAGAAAAAGCGATTCCCCCTTCTCAACTAAAAAAGATTTTGACGGGGCAATGTTCAGACTTCATTCAAGGATTTAAAGGAGAAAAGGGTGAATTTACAGCGGCACTTTACTTGGATAAGGAGGGGCTAAAGTTTCGTTTTCCAACAATGGAAGATCGTACACTAGGGAAATGTCCGCTATGCAAGAGCCGAGTCATTGTAGGTAAATCAAATTACTTATGCGAGCAATATAAAAAGACTTGTGAATTCATTATTCCAGGGATCGTGTCTGGAAAGAAAATTAGTAGTAACAATGTGATCAAAATATTAGAAAAGAATATGACCGATCAAATCAAAGGGTTTGAATCTAAAAATAAAGGGAAGAAATTTGATGCCCGGTTATCTTATAGCACGCAAGAAAAACGATTAAAATTCTTATTTGGAAAATAAATGATGTAGAGAACTGATACAAACAGTTCTCTTTTTTTATTCTTGAAACCATTCACAACAAGGGGAGGTGCCAACATGACATATCGACTGGCAGAGGAGGAAGTCATGAAAGCAAAAGATGTGGATTTGTTGTCGTATTTAAAAGCTAAAGGGGAGAAATTTCAAAAAGAGGGAAACTATTATCGACATACGGAGCACGATAGCTTGTTAATTCGTGACAATATGTATGCATGGAATAGCCGGGGAGAGAAGGGATATGGAGCGATTAGCTTTGCTAGAATGTACTATGGTATGACTTTTCAAGAAGCAGTTCGAGACGTGAATTTTGGTGATTATCCTACTTTTACATCTTCTAAGGAAGAAGAACCAAAACAAGATGAGCCCTTTCGTTATCCAGGGCATCTAGAAGTCCAGGATAAACAAGCCATTAAGCACTATTTAACTGATGAACGGAAGATTGACGCTCGTTTAGTAAATTGGTTGATTGGTCAAGACTTGATTGCACAGGATAAAAAGAAGAATGTGGTGTTTAAATGGCGGGAACAAGGTGGAACAGGAAATGTAGTAGGTGCGGAGCGTCAAGGGACGGTTAAGATGGAAAATAAGCGAGGTTCTTTTAAACAAATTTTGCCGAATGGAAAACCGCATACGGGATTTATGGTGGATGTTGGAAAACCAACATCCATTTATTATTTTGAGAGCCCAATTGACCTTCTTTCGTATTGGACGTTACAACAAAATCGACTACAAAATGCAAGGTTAGTCAGTATGAATGGACTGAAGATGAAAACCGTTTTACGTACATTTAAAGAGGCAAAAGATGAAGGATTTCCCGTGAATCGTATTGTCCTCGCAGTAGATAATGATAAAGCGGGGAAAGAATTCACAGAAAAGATAGGAGCTTTAACGATTAATCCACGTGTCCAAATGCACCTTCCTTCCCAAGAAAAAGATTGGAATGATGTACTGAAGGCGGTCATACAATCAACAGAAAAACAACAACAATCTCATATACAACCGTAAGGACAGCAAAAGAAACAAGCGGTACGAATACAGAAAAAGGAGATGGAACGTAGTGTCTAATCTGCCAGTCGGGCAACTTATACCAGTTGTGCCTGTATCTAGCATGATACAGGCTTTCATGTATGTTTTTATTTTTTATGTTCTCTTTCGTATTTATATGTTTGTTCATCGAATCATCCAGGAGAAAAGAGTATTAAAGCGGATGGCGAAGTCAGGTATTCACTTTATAGATAAAATGGATGGATTTCAATTTGAGGTATATTTAAAAGCCCTTTTTCGAGAAATAGGGTACCGTCCAGAGGTCACAAAACGTTCTTGTGACTACGGAGTTGACGTCGTATTAAAAGGAAAAAATCGTATTGTGATCCAGGCGAAACGATATGGGGTAAAGAATCGAGTGGGAATCCGAGCTGTACAAGAAGTATACGTAGGCAAAGCGTATTATAAGGCAGATGAAGCATGGATTGTAACCAATAGTTTTTATACAAAACAAGCTAAAGAATTAGCGGAAGCATGTAATGTAAAATTGATAGATCGTGTAGGGCTTCAACATTTAATTAATAAGGTGAATCCAGAGCAAAAAGCAGAAGATGTGTATCAGCAAGTTGAACCTGCAGAACGGAAATGTCCGGTTTGTAAAAATCAATTAGTCATTCGATATTCAAAGAAAAATGATAATAAATTTTTTGGATGTTCTCAATTTCCATCTTGTACGCATACGGAAGCAATTAATAGATGAGCTGAAAGGACGAAATTCAGCTCTTTTTTGTTTTATTCAAAAAAATGAAGTTCTTATCAAAAATAGGACTCTCAGATTTCTTTGTATCTAGTTTTATTATCGGCTCTAATGTAATAAGTGTCAGGTAAGTTAAAACCTCATTTAAAGGGATTTACAAGCCTTAAATGAAATTTTGAAGTATTCTTTTTTAATTTATATAAATTCGAACTTATTCCACATAATAAAAATAAAAAATCAGAAAATTTAATAATTAGACCTTGCAAGGGCGTGGGGATAGAGTTATTATGACCTTATAAGAGCGAAAGTGATAAGGAGTGGTTCCAATGAGAAAGGTATCAACGGAAGTAATCCAAGACTTAAGGTATTTTCGTAAAAAAGGGCAAATTGGTTTCGATCTTAGCAATTTTAAGTATTATCAAATGTTTTGCAATGCATTAAAAGCAACGAGTACTCCATATCACTTGGAGGTCAATGAATTAGAAGGAAATATAATCGTAATTAAAATGATGTAAGGAAAGGGGAATGAAGGATGAAAATCAATACGCCAGAATGGTTATCTTTAAGTAAGGAAATTAAGGTGAAACTGATTCGTTTAGCAATTTTAGAATCAAAATTTAAGTATCAAAAATAAAACCCTCTGTTGCAAAAAGCAAACAAAGGGCATTTGAATGAGTGTCGTACAATGAAGGGAATCTCGTACATTCCCTTCATTGACAGTATAGCATAAAAGGCAAACAACAAAGGAGATATTCATGAAAGAGATCGAAAAGTACATGACGCCAAGTGAAGCATCATTTCTTTGGGGGATTCCTCGTGAGACATTAAAACATAAATTTAGCCCTTCAGGAATGAACGAAAAAAAAGTAGCAGAATTACAATGCATGTTAGATGAAGGATTAATTAAGTATTTTTTACAACCAGGAGGGAAGCGGAAAGAATGGATAATTAGTCGTCAAGCTATGTATGAATGGTTTGGTGAGCCTAAAAAATAAATTGAATTAAGGGAGGAAATAAATATATGTCTTTAAATCGGGTCATTTTAGTTGGTCGTCTTACGAAGAATCCTGGTGCGCCACGTTTCGCATAACCACCACGTACCAGTGGTGGGATAAAGTGACAATCGTGAGAAATCGAATATATACC
>NZ_JAEHBX010000063.1:0-26468 GCF_016483395.1 Bacillus cereus group sp. N21 | reverse complement strand
TCGCTTTTCCTTCTTGTGTACGTTCTACAATCATATCTCTTTCAAATTCAGCGAATGCACTCATGATATTAAACATCTATCTTCCAGTTGGTGTATCTTCCACTACTCCCATATTAATGACATGAACCTTAACACCTTTCTCAAATAACATTTTTATCGTTTGGATTGCATTTTCAGCCGAACGTGCAAACCGATCTAATTTTGTTACAACAAGTGTGTCGCCATTTTCTAGTACAGAAAGTAGTTCTTGAAATTTTGGCCTATCAAATTTTGTACCTGTAAATTTTTCAGAGTAAATTTTCTCGCAACCTTCTTTTTCTAACATTTGAATTTGAGATTCCAAATCCTGGTTTAATGTGCTCACCCTACCATATCCATATTTAACCAAAATATCACCTTTTCCACGTTCGCTTTTGACCATAAGTTTTGATGTAGGTCAATGTATTGTGTCACTTCGGGAGATAATTTGCACTTGTTTTAAGTGTTATTTCGCACTATAGATAGACATAAAAAAGCTATCATTCCATGATAGCTTTTTTATAACTAAGTGCGATTATTTTAATACTCTTTATTCCACTAACGCACCTTTTAGCTCAATAACAATGTCTAAAACTTTATTATTCGAATCCTATACTAAGCTTTCTTCCCCCTCATTTTATGACAAAGAGACATGATAAGCCAAATAGCAGTTGGAAGTGCGATTGCTCCAATAATCATAGACGCTAACATGTTAACTGCACTGCCAGCGGCGTATAACAATATAAAAACAGCAATTAAGAAGAGAAGGGCTCGTATAGTTTTCAAAAGATTAACTAAGCCTTTTTTTTCTTGTACCTTCCATTTGTTATTATATGTTGCGATTACAGTCCAAGCTGTTGGAAGTGCAATGACAGTGAAAATAACTGCGATTGCCAACAATATGGATTGTAATGTTCCAGAGCTTATCATTGCTCCAACCCATGCAAGTACTGTTATTAAAACGAACGGAATGGCAAAATAATTCATAGAACGGGCTAAATTTCCATACTTTTCTACGGATGTGCCACGGTCACTATAAATTGGTTTTGTATTAGGTTGTGCTCGAAATAAATGAATATCTCCTTCTGAGGCAATATGCGACCAGCCAGAGAATGAAAAAAAGTCCAAGTATTCCTCTGCTTCCCCCTCTTTTAATGAACGATAATCTACACTGTAGATATAATCTGAGCATTCGCCTTTTTCAAGCGTATACCCCATAAACTTAAAATCACTGACATGCCAACCCTTCAAAGAAAATCGGCGTAATTTTTCCATGTCCTTTTCCTCAGAAAAAGCTAACCCGCCTGACGTAATATACTTTGTTTTTCTCATTCTTTAACCTCCTTCAATCCCGTTTCTGCTAATTGAATCATCAGTTTCCTTATCTTCACATCTTCTTCTAATACTTCTCTGCCCTTGTCAGTAAGCAGATATGTTTTACGCCTTGAATCCGAACCATCATGCAAATAAATCCATTCTTGTTTTAATAACTTTTTTATAATCGTGTACATTGAAGCAGGACCTATAGTAATTGCCCCATTTGTTGTTTCTTCAATTAAGCTCATAATTGCGTAACCATGCCCTGGTTTAGTTAAAGCAGCCATAATATAAAACACTGAATCCGTTAGCTCAGTTTTTTTCAACCCATCACCTTCTATATCTCTTTAATATGTATCGCAAAACGATATATCTAAAAACAATATATCATGATATGATATGTATATCTAGAGTTATATCATAATTTGATACATCAATGGATAATATTTATCCTTTATAATCAAAAAAATCCTTGCAAAATGGTCTCTTCGCCAAATCGAAAAACAAATGATGTTCTTGTCCATCATCCTTCTATAACTATACTGATCCGTTACTTTAAGTGCATTACTTCACATTCTCTATATTTATATTGTTAAAAGAATAGCATTATCTGTTCCAAAACTCGTAACTTTAGACTCATTCACCTTCTATTTACTCAAATTGAACGTATCCTCGAAATCAATCACCTTACATCAATTACCACCGAAGTAGTAGAGGCTGCACGAAATAGCTTTGTGCTTGGACATAATTAATGAAGAACCCCAGCTAAACTTCTAATGTGAAGGTAGCTGGGGTTAAAAGTTGGATGTGCAAATTATCACTTAAAACACGCGCAAAATACCTCCAAAAGTTACAATTTTGGGCTCTAAAAAGTAAAAAATATACATAAATTATATTTTTTACAGATATGGCGGGTCATATACGAATCGTTGCCGTATGCCGAATAGAAAACAGCGAATATTCCGCGTTTTATTTCTAAACTTTCTATATATTTACACAATTGCAAAAATAACATACATTTTAGTTGTACCAAAAAATCTAAGCAAAAGGGGATGTTTGTATGTTCAAGAAGTTAATAGTAGGAGCGTTAGCGACTGGTTTTGTATTAACTGGAGGACTGGGAACGGTTTCAGCAAGTGCAGAAAAAGATTATACGATTAAATCGTTCGACTATGTAACTGTAGATGGAAAGAATGTGGATTCGTTTGTCAAATTGAATAACAAATCCAACGAAGACGTAAAAATAACTATGGTTCTGCCTAAACAAAATACAAATGGAGATTGGTTGGCGTATGGTTTTACGAGCAGAGAAAACTTGGAGGCTTTTATCGAAAAAGATAAACAAAGATTTCAAAGCCCATTAAAGACCCTGGGTAGCGGTGCTGGTAGTACCGATTTCTATGAGCATAAAGATAAAGGTGGACAGTATATTTATTGGAGCTATGGGTTTAAAAACTTGTCTTCTACCTGGAATGACAGAATTTCTTCCGTAAGTACAGCATCACCTTCTGCAAGTTATTCGACGACGCTGTGGGAACATACTTCAACTCAAGGATATGGCAAAGGGGTCTTATTTAGACACTCTGATTGGTATGGTAAAACTGCTAATTTGGCTGCGGATTGGAACGATATAACTTCAGCAATTGAAATCAAATAGTAACGGGGAATTTCAATTGATTAGGTGAAGAAGTTTCAAAATCATTATTCTCTCATCGATTTAGAAGAAATGGGAGAATAGTGATTTTTTTAAAAAAATTTTTTGTGTAGAGAAACAGAGCGATTATTCCACGTTTTTGGCCTGTAACTTTAGGAGATAATTTGCATAGTTTTTAAATGCTAAATTGCATATAGATTAAAAAAGGGAAGTCTGTAAAATTGCAGACTTCTCTTTTTATATTATTCATTTTCACCGATCACTAAAGAATCTCTCGCTACTTCAATGACTTCTGTAGTGATCTTATCTAAATGATTAATTTCCATTATCCGTTACACTCTTATATGTATATTTTGGGTGTACCCATAATAGACAAAACGGCATTTATAAGCCCTATAAATCTCATATGGAAATAAAAGTAAGCCTATGACCTATTTTTACACGTATCTCGGCTGTACTCCCATATGATTTCGAGGAAATTGCACGTTAAGGAATTTCCTCGAAATCATATGGTGACCCTTAATAGGCCCAATACCAGCGTAGCTGCGTTTAGGAGCAAAGTTATCCTATAGTAAAATGACCATAAAAAAAGACCACTTTTGTAAGTGGCTCCAAAAAGAAGAAATGGTTGCCGTACCCCTGTATTTCTTTAGCTACTCTCCAAATTCAAAAATTATGGTGTCCACACTAACCTTTTTTTGTCATTAGAAAAACGTTTAAATTTTCGGTTATCAATATATTTTTTAACATTATTTGCAATTGTTGTATTATTATCTGAACTGTCATACTTGCTCAACGTTCTGCCCACATCATTGTTGAAAAGATCCATCTCTTTTTCAAGTGCCGGCTGTCCACTTCTTGTTTCATGTGCATCTGCCCACTTTTTAGCCCAATTTGGTCCAACGTCTCTAACCATTACAGCATTCCATAAACCATGACGGAATGCATCTCTCCAATCATTATGTCCTTGTCCGTATCGGCTTCCAGTAATATCCCAAGCAATATCCCTACATGTTTTAACCTTTGCTGCTACCCATGGGTTTTGTTTAGCTAAACTTTCCTCTGCTGGAGTTAAATTTTTCCAATCATCATATACACCACTAGTCGATATTCCACTATCGAGTTCTTCTAAAAATTGTTCCATTTCCTGTTTAGAAAGCGTTACATTTGGATTGTTTAATTGGAGTAGCTTTTTTGTAATAGGGGGAGCATTGTTTATATACTTATTCTTCTTAAATTCCTCCTTGACTATATCTGTTTTCACTGACACACTAGCATTTGCTGTCGGAGTAACAGATAGTATCGAAAACATACTAAAACCAGCCACCAAAGTAAATTTAAATACCTTCGATTTTGTCGTCATATATTCTTTCTCCTCTCTAAGATATAAAATAATAATTCTAAAATATGATTATAATCATATTTTAGAATTATTATTTATTTTTCCATCAATTCTGACTAAAATAAGATATAAAAAACAGAAAGGTAGATGCAAATTGCACAAAAAGATAATTTCAACCTCATTAATCTTAGTATTAAGCCTCTCTTTCATCGCAGCATGCAATAACAAAGAAGATGATAAATTTGTTATTTTTTCTTCAAGTGAAAACCTATCCAAAGAATCTAAAGATGCATTAATAAAGTGTTTAGAAAAAAACAAAATTAAGTACAAAGAGGATAGCAAAGGAACTATTCTCATACAAAAAAAAGATGAAAATAAAGCTTCTGCACGTTGTAGCTAAAAAACTTAGACAGAATAGTCAGTGCAATTATTTTGTTCCGCTTGTTACATCTATAGACATCCCTCTCTTTAATACAAAATATGATACATGAATTACTTAGCATGCTTATTATAAGGTTCATCACCATTAGGTGTAGTTAACAAAATAACTAGCATCTGATTGTAAAAATGAAGTATTTTAAAACATACATTCAATCTACAAGCACATTGTGGCAACAGAATCAACTAAAAGTTATGATGATGAATCTATCATAAGAAGAATGAGGAGTTTAGTTGATATAATATTCAGACTAATTTGTATATTATTTTTGGTTCTGGTACAAAAAGTTCTACACACTTGCAAGTAATCCCTAAATCTTAGACATACTGATACTATTACCCTAAAAAGAAGTATATCAGTACGGGTACCGCCAACAAAACGCGGATTTCGCACATTAAGACTAGAATTAAGACTTTAACTGATTACTGAACTTCTAAAATGCAACATAGTGTCAATTGTGTTGCATAAAAACACCAGAATTCACTGTAGAAAAGAGTTAATACAACACAATTGTTAGTGTGTGTTTTTCGCGTTCTGTTGTTTCCACCTCTAATTGGTTTATTTTCCTTTAGTCAAGTGTTACGATAGATACAAACTAATTTGTATCTATCATAACAAAAAATTCCATATTTATAAATAAAAAGGTAATTTTTATAAATTTATCTTTTCTAGGTATATGGCAACGATTCCTTCTTTTTGGAGCCACTCACAAATTTATGCTTTTACAAAAACTCTACAAATATTTACATACAATAAACAATGCTTTGTTATTATTAGACTAAGTCAATGGAAAAGCCCTTTATATGTAGAAAATTGCTTAACGGGGTACCGCCAGCATTTTGAAAATAAACCACGCTAAGCAAATTTCGACATAAAATCCTTTGAATTTTGTCCCATTAAGAACATTTTGATACAACACAATTTAAATTAGCGTTAAAATGGCTCGAAAATCCTTAGCGTGGTTTTTTTCCGTTTTGTGTTCTGTACCCCATACAGAATTCACCAGTAGTATATACCCTTAGATAAGGAGGTTAATACAGTAAAGAGAAAAATGTTTGTAAAAATTACTTTAACAAATTTAGGAGTGTATAGATGGATATGGATTGGTGGCAGACTTTCTTAAAAGATTATCAATGGGTATTTGCTGTCGTAGCAACATTTACTGCAGCATCACTTGCCCAAGTTGTTGCGTATAAACTTACAGGGAAAAGAGAAAAAAACACATATTTAAATGAATGTTATCAGAACTTTTATTCTCCAATTCTATTCAAAGTATTATTATTTTTTGATGTGAAGACAGCATTCAGTAAAAAAGATATCAAGGGGAATATAAATGAAGATCAAATTTTTGAAGAAATCTTAGAATTGTTTGCTAAAAATCTTAAGTATGCTACTCCTAATTTAATAGCTTCATATGAATATGCAAAAAGAAGAGATGTTTATGATGATGTAAGTGGACAAAGAAATCCTATGCTTGAAATTGAGCTTTGTTTCAATTTTATAGAAGAATTAGAAGGTGTATCAAGAAAGTTAGGAATTAAAACTAAGCAAATAGACTTTTTAAAATATAGAGCATTATTTGCTTTATGGCTTTTGTTGTCTCAAGCTTATTCATGTGAAGAAGCTCTTGTAATAATGAAATTTGATTTTGAATTCAACGATAAGAAATTAAATAAACAAACACTAAAGAGAATTAAAAAGCTCTTGTATCAAGAGCACGATTTTTATGAAATGCCGTTACTTGTTGCAGAAAAAATCATTATTAATATTGTTGAAATTGATCCTAGAGGTGGCGAATATAATCCCTTCATATTAAAAATAATACAATTTAATTTAAGTGAACGAGGAATAAAATCAAAGCGCTTAGAAAAACAATTAGGTGTTGTTTTAGAATAAATCTTGGGTATCTTTGCTCATCCCCTCAAAATGGGGAAATAGCAAGCGAACTATTAGGGGTCACCTTACATGCCCATCAACTTAAGAAATTAATTGTTCCCTAAAACGAAAAAATGAACTAAATTCCAATGGGTACCTATACGCCTATGAAAAGATGAAATTTTCGTTTTTAGGGGTAATCTGTTTTCTTAAGTTGATGGAAATGTGGCTGTGCCTCTTAGTATAAGTTATTACTTACGGGAATCTTCATTTTCTAACTTTGCTTGATAACGATGAGCTAACCGGCTTGCTGCAGCTGACGCAATCGCACCAACTAAATCATCCAAAAAAGTATGCACCTTTCCTTTAGATTTATCATTCAGCTCGCTTAAAATCCCCTCTTTTAACTTGTCAATATAACCATAGTTTGTAAAGCTAATGCTTCCGTATAAATTTAAGATGGATAATGCTAATATTTCATCTACTCCATATAAACTTTCATCTGTTTTCAACATTTGTTGCAATGGAGAGGATAATACTCCTTTTTCAGCCAAAATATCTAGTTCAATTCCCGTTAATAAAGCATTCTGTACTTCCCTTTTTCCCATTACACGCTTTACATTCTCGATGCAATTTTCTATTGTTAAATCCGGCACATACTTCTCCTGTAAAAAGTATGTTAACTTCGCAATGTCCTCAATATGTACACCTCTGTCATGTAACACTTGCCATGCACTTTGCTGCACGTCGGCGCTTGAAATAAAAGAATTTTCCATTTCTGAACCTCACTTTTAATCATGATTTTTTCTAAAAATCATGATTAGTATGAGGTACCAAAAAAACTTTATGCATGTATAACATAGAAAACCACTTGTTCATTGATTTCTGTAAGAGATAGTTGATTGAACTACTCACTACTTAACGTCCTTACGGACTGTTTGAAGTGGGAGATTCCTAAGTAGGGGTAAACCATACATGCCCATCAACTTAAGAATTTTATAATCCACACCGCCACCAAGCCAATGACAACAAATAACCCATAACAAAAATTTTGTTAAGTTAATGAATGTGTAACAAGACCTCATAAATAAAAAAGATAAGACCAGGAATCCGATCTTATCTATGGCATAAGGAGAAACAAATAGGGTAATAACCATCACCTTTTCATGATATTACATTAAATTTTAATTTTGAATAGTATAACTAAAAATAGTAGCAATATCTATATTGAGAAATTTATTACTAATTCGTTTTAAGTTCCAAAAGGTACACTTTTTGAAGGATTGTAAAACACATAAAATCTATGTATCAAGACATCTAAAACAACACTTTTAAAGTACTTCTAAAAAATAGGTATCTTTTGAAGCATAACGGAATAAGTAAATTAGTTATTTTATTGAAACCGTCCCAAAAAGTAAAGCTTTTGGGACGTTCTTTCTATACAAGTAGTCAAGAGGCAATACCATAGGTTAAAGATGTTCCAAAAATTCATTTCAAAATTGAATATGAAGAAGCATATATCTTCTGTTTGTAAAGGTATACCTTTATAAACAGTTGAAGAACATTTATGAAACATTGAAATATCAAGTTTATAAAGGTGAATGGAATTCTTTTATAAACGTTTATTTTTAGTGAATACCTTTATAAACAGAAGTGGTATAATTGTGGTAACAAATGTAAGGAGAGTCTCAAACGTGGCAAATATTTATGGATATATACGTGTAAGTACAAAAGATCAAAATGAACAACGTCAATTACATAAGATGATGGAACGAGGAGTGGAAGCTCGGCGTATTTTTGTCGATAAAGCAAGTGGACGACATTTTGATCGCCCTCAGTATCAATTATTACGAAAAATATTAAGTAAAGGTGATATGGTTTATATAGATGCTTTAGATCGTATGGGACGTAATTATGATGAAGTAATTTCAGAGTGGAAATACATAACAAGAGAATTACAAGCTGATATTGTTGTTTTAGAAAATGAAACTTTATTCGATAGCCGTAAGTTTCGTGAAATGGGTGACATGGGTCGGTTGATGGAAGATCAATTTTTATCTTTGCTTTCCTATGTTGCAGATCAAGAGCGTAAAAAGATTCATCAGCGACAAGCGGAAGGGATTGCAGTAGCAAAATCTCAAGGGAAGCATTTAGGACGTCCTCAGTTTAACCTTTCAACATTAAGCTCAAAGCAATTACTTCTAATAGAAGAAACTTATCCGAAGTGGAAAAATAGAGAAATAACTGGGGTTCAATTCATGGAGGTACTAGACTTGAAGAAAAATACTTTTTACAAAGTAATAAAAGAATATGAAAATACATTAAATGTCGGAGACTAAAATATGAAGAGTAAATTAATTATTGTGCTATGCCTTATAGGGATATTGGTTCCTAGTTCAAAAACTTTAGCAGATGGAGAAATTATTACAAAAAAAGAAGTGCGTAATTATTATTATATTGTAGATAAAGAAAACAACAATTATACGTGGAAAATTGGTTATAAAAGTTCTAATTCAATAATAAAGGAAAATAAGGAAAATGAGTTGAACTTAGAAGATTTTCGAAATGCCGTTAACAAATTAGGCCAACAAAATTTAGAATTGTATGTATCAATAGCATATTTGGTTATATTACTTTTAATTCTCTTAATATCTTTCATAAAAAAGAAAAATGATATTCCAAAATGGTTTTTGATATTCATGTTTGTTCTATTAATAATATCAATAAATGCTGTAGTGCAGACATCAATTAGTTTATCTGTAACAGATAAAGAAGTACAATTTCTTTATCTAAGACTAACTCACTAAAAAAAGATCCCCTAATATTGGGATCTTTTTTTCAAAAGGCTAGTTTTTTGGTAGCAAACTTTGCGCTTAACGTACAGTGTATCAGTTAAATTGTGTCCAAATTGTGTCTAAACGTACAATTTTCTTTTTTGGATATGGTGAGGCCTACATGTGTTTCAGATTAATCCATTAAACTTTTCGATACGTAAATTAAATAACAGCGAATACAGCTTACTTTTGCAAGCTTTTTTATTTATAATGATATCCCCCTTCTCCAGAAAGGTGATAAAAAAATCTTCGTCCTCATTCAGACAAGAAATACAGCTATGCTTAAACAAATAAATGCTGCTCTTTCCTGTCTAAGAATCTCCAAAACAAAAACATTAATAGCAACAGATAAATTTTTATATTATACTATATAAATATTACAAAAAACTTGTAATATTAGAAATTATTTCATGGTTATAACAATTTAAAAAGGAGAAAAACGAAAATGAGGAAACTAGCATGTATTATCCTTGCACTATTTTTAATATTTTCTACACTCACCCCCTCCCTTATATTAGCAAGTGAAATATCCGATAAAACAGGTTGGGTACAAGAAGGAGACAAATGGTATTATTTTGATAAATCAAGGGTAAAACACACTGGATGGTTACAATTAAATGATAAGTGGTATTACCTAGATTCATCAGGAACAATGCAAACAAGTTGGCAGTCAATTAACGGAAAATGGTATTACTTGGATTCATCAGGAGCCATGCAAACTGGGTGGCAATCTATTAATGGAAAATGGTATTACCTTGATTCATCAGGAGCCATGCAAACTGGGTGGCAATCTATTAACGGAAAATGGTATTACCTTGATTCATCAGGAGCCATGCAAACTGGGTGGCAATCTATTAATGGAAAATGGTATTACTTGGATTCATCAGGAGCCATGCAAACAATCGCAATACAAAAGAAAAATTTCGAACTTCAATTTTACAAAGACGGTTACCTCGAAAATTTAAAAATAATTACAGATTCAAATTTTTATGATAAACCATCTTTAAATTCTAAAAATACCGGTATGATTAAAGCTGGTATTTATCCTATTAAAGATCTGATTATAGATAATTGGATAAAAATACAAGTAAATCAAACAGATAGATGGGTTTCATTAAAAGAAGAGAGTACGCAAAATAATAACCTTATTGGTAACGGGGATTTTGAAAGTGATCTAGAGAAACAGATATGGGAAAAAAACTTAAATGCAGGTGCACAACTCTTTAAAGATACAAAAGAAAAACCTCCTGAAGGATCTGGTGCATCTTCTATTCGAGTTGATGTATCTAAAGGTGAATGGAGCCTGGCATCATCGACGTTAGTAGAGTATAAACAAAAGGTTAAGGTATCCCCGAATCAAACGTACTCTATGAGTATTTGGAGCAAAACAACAGGTGAAAATATCTCTGGAGATATTGATTTAACGTTCTATAAAGATGAAAGTAATGTTATAAATGATGAACAAAGCCAAAAAACATATCCAATTAAATCAAAAGAAAAGTGGAATAAAAGCGAAAATGTTTTTACCACCTCTCCCACAACAAAATTTATAGAAGTTAAGATTCAAATTGGAAGGAATTTAGGAACATCCAAGGGGAGTATATGGTTTGATTCAGCTAATTTAAGAGCTATACAGCCTAAGATTGTTGGAAAAGAAACAAAATTTAATAATTGGAAGGTAGACACTAGCATCCCTGGAACTGTTGGAAAAACTTCCATTGATATGAAAACAGTTTCTTCAGGTGATAAGCAATCATATAAAATAGAGGTTCCTAAAGGCTCATTGTCATATGACAAATTTTTACCTAAATTAGTCCAAAAAATTCCTGTAGAACCTAATCAATCTTATAGCTTAGATACATTAATTAAAGGTTTAGGTAGTAATCTTAATTCTACTATTGAAGTTTCTTTAAAAGACGAGAAAAATCATTCTATTTCAGATGATAATCCAAGATATGAAAAGCAAGTGCAGAATATATCAGATTGGAGAAAATACGGATTATTTTTCAAAACCTCTCCTACAACTAAATACGTAGAAATTGTATTAAGACCAAGTTGGACTCTCTTAGGTGAAACAGGCGGGGATATATGGGTCGGTAGTGTACTTCTATCTAAAATAGATTATAACAATATAAATTCAAATAATGTATTAAACGATGGCGATTTCGAAGAAGAAAATGCAGTTTCAAATTGGAAGTTTTTAAAATCTGATGAAAAAGGAAGTATATCTCAAAGTAAAAATGAAAAATCACCTAAAAGTAAAGGTGGAAATTCATTATCACTAAAATTAAGTCAAGGTAAGTGGCTTGGAAATGATATTAATGCATACCAAGAAGTCTCTGTAGAGCCACTAAAGACTTACAAATTTAGTGCTTGGGCAAAAACAACTAATTCTAAAGAAATCGATCCACAGGTTGATTTACAATTTAAAGATAGTGAAGGAAATGTTGTAGTAGATGCTTTGGAAACTAAAACAATACATTTTACTCCTCAAGATAAGTGGGAGAAAAAAGAATTTACTTTCAAAACATCATTATCAACAAAAAAAATACTTGTAAAATTATCAGCAAGTCGTCACCTTGCTACAAAAGATTCTTATGGCACCATTTTATTTGATTCCATAAATTTGACCCCTATTAATGGTTCTCAAATCAAGTATTCTGATATCAAATTAACTGGAACAAACTTAATATCCAATAATAGTTTTGAATCAAACATAACCGACAATTGGAAAAGGGAGCCCTATAATGATTTAAGTACCTTATCACAAGATAAAACGATTCATGCACCTCAAGGTACTGGTAATTCATCTTTAAAAGTAGATGTTAAACCTAAAAACAATGATTATGGGAATGTAATACTGAAACAATCTGTTAAGGTTAAACCAAACCAAAGTTATGTTTTTGATAGCTGGATTAAGAGTAAAAACTTAAGTAATGCAGTTGTGAAAATGAATGTTGTATTACACGGAAATAATGCTCCTATTTCAGAAAGCTACATTTATAAAGTTACTCATATTCCTGAAAAGTCAAACACAGATTGGTTTAATAAAAGATTGATATTTAAAACCTCTGAACAAACCACAGAAGCTGAAATTATAATTCAAGTCTCTTATCCAAATAATAAAGCAAGTGGAACGGTTTGGATTGATAATCTTAGTCTTGTTGAAAATAACCAAGTGGGGGTTTGCGACTATTCACCATATGGTGGAATGGCTCCTTTTGTTCCAGATCACTCATGGAATCAAACTTTTGCTGAATTAGAAAGGCTTCCTAAAGAATTAGAAAAGGTAAATGCTGATCTAAAGGCTGCCCTTGATCGAGCGAATGAAGGCGTAAATCAAGCGAATGCAGGCATAAATCAAATGAATCAAGCCTTGAATCAAATGAATCAAACTATGAATGATATAAATGGAACCATGGACCAAATAAATCGTACCTTGGTTCAAATGAATCAGAGCATAAAGCAAATCGATGAGGCTGTAAATGGCGCTAACGGGATAATTAACCAGATGTTATTAGGATTTAATCAGATGAATGAAGGCGTAAATCAAGCGAATCAAGCGATGTCAGAAATGAATGACACTCTAGATCAAATGATTATTGACTTGTCCAAACTTAATTTCTCTTTCATATTTGATTTTTCAGATATAAATATTCCAGAGATACATTTTCCAGATATGAGTATTCCAGAGATACATATAAATTTAGGGAAGTTAGATGAAGCGAGAGAAGCAATAAGGAAGTTAAATTTAAACTTTAACTTTAATGCACACAATTTCTCAGGATTGAAAATCAACAATATAGATTTTAATTTTCCATCAGGTTATCATGATCCTGAATTAGACGAAAGAATGGTTTCTTTCTTTGAGTGGTTCCCTATCCTAGGACAAGGTTTCGCCTTGGGAGAGCTGGCAAATAATCAAGGCTCAATATATGAACGTTTAGTAATAGCTCTATCTGTAGCAGGTGGTGGATCAGGCAAAATTGCTGGTAAAACTTCTGTCAAATTAACTGGAAAATCCGTCAAAGAAGCTGAAGAGTTAGTTACAGCGACAAAAAGACAGAATAAACAAAGAAGTATCTTCGAAAAATATACAGGCTATGCAGCAAAAGGTGACGTTCACCATGGCTTACCAGAACAATTTTCACCATGGTTTAAAGAGCATGGTATAGATGTAAATGACCCAAAATACTACTATGATTTACCACGTGGATTACATAAATTAAAAGTAGACAATGGTATCCATACAAATAAAAGTCCTTTAGGTAAACATTGGAATAGAATTTGGGAAGATTGGATTGAAGAACACCCAAAAGCCACTGCACAACAGATAGAAGATAAGTTAAAATCTATGGTAGAAGGAGCTGGAATGAAACCATATCAAGCCAAACCAAAAAAATGATTAGGAAGTGAATAATTTGAAATTTTATATCATGAGAGGCACACATTCTAATTTTGCAAAAGCAATAGAAGGTGTTAATACATTTGCTAAAGAAAGTTGTGACACATGTGGTGGAATATTGAGAGTAAAACAACACCCGTTACAAATATATTTTGAAGGAAAAAAAACAGCCGATTTGTATAAAATGCACCAATACACAATTATAAGTAAAGAAATGCAGAAGGCATTATTAGACAATAATATAACAGGATTTTCTCTTGAACCTATTATTTTGCAAGAGGAAGCAATACCGTTTATGAAACTACCTTTGGAGCATGTAAAAACATTAAAAGAATTGGCTGTCCATGGTGATGGGGGATATATATGCCACGGTAATGGGGAGCCAATTAAAAAATGTCAGCATTGTGGAAATATTTTAGAGGATACATGTACTATAGAAGGCTTAAGTGTAAATACAAAAGAATGGGATGGTTCAGACATACTTTTCTTCAAAAACTGGTTTGGGGTCATTATTGTGACAGAAAAAGTGAAAGAAATTGTTGAAAAACATAAATTTAAAAACATTAGATTTATAGATCTCGCAGAATTTAGATTTGCTTAATATTAACAACACCATTAATGAGATATATTTCTAAGTAGAAGGTGACAAATGATGAAAAGAAAAAATCTAATGATATTAAGTATAGTATCTATTATTACATTTTTAGGTGCTGGTTACCTAACCTATAGTATAGGTATTGAAAAAAAGAACAGTAATAAAGTGTATGCTGAATCTAAGCAAAGCTCCTCAAAAAAACAAAAAGAAGAACATCTAAATTCAGAAAACAAGAAAGACACTACTAGTAATTCAACTGAGGAATCTGTAGAAACTCCTGTAGAACAACAAGCATATACATTAGAAGAAAAAGAAAACATAAAAAAATCAAAAGAAGATTCAAACGATGAAGTTGTAAAAAATTTTTTATATCAACTCTATACGCAAGACAAATTGCTTCCATTAGCTTTTTCGGAAGCTGCTATAGGGAAAAATATAAGTGAATTAAGTCAACAAGAACTGCAGGAATTATCTCAAAAAATTTATACTACAATTACAAAGGGTAAACTTATTACAGATGGGAAAATAGAAAATATACAACGTAATGAAAATTATGATGTATATGTGGTAAAATTCAAATTAAAAACGGATACGGGAAGTTCTGAAGAAGTATGGGAACTGAAAATTGATAAAACAGGAAAAATAATCAATGAAATTAATTAATCTCTAATGGAATTAAAATTTGTTTAATTACCTCTAAATAAATTCCCCCTCATTTACATAATGAGGGGGAATTTTATGTTATAAAACCAATAATTAAGAAATAATTGCTCTTTTTTTGGATAACTTTAGACTCTAAGTTATGACACCTATCTGTATACTGATATTACAATACTTCAAAAACATGTTCAAAACTTTTAAGTTATGAACAAGGTTATTATTAGAATTATAATTTTTCATTCTTTCCTCATACTGTTTGGTAAGTTTATAAATTAAACAGATGTCTGCAAAGTAGGAAATAGACATTTATAGACGTGGTTTTTTATAGTTTTCTATGTATCTGTAAAGGTATACTTTTACAGACGTACCAAGAACTCACTACATATTTGAATACATAGTAATGAAAAGTGAACCACAAGGTGTAGCTTTTGATACTATCGAAAAATTAGTAATAAATTTCTCAATATGGATACTGTAGCTATTTTTAGCTATAATATTAAAAATTAACAGTTAATGTAATATGATAAAAAAGTGATGGTTATCTCCCTATTTGTTTCTCCTTATGCCATAGATAAGACCGAGTTTCAGGTCTTATCTTTTTTATTTATATATTTTCTTTGGGGATGAATGGGTAAGTGGAATATGTGTAAAATTTGATATACTAAAAGAAAAATTAGGATGATAAGCTTATGCCAACAAAAGAATTTCAAGATACTGTACAACATTTTTCTTCTTTCTTATTAAATAAAGGACGGAAGCCTTCTACAATTAAACGATATGTTTATGATATTGAAGACTTTGGTCATTGGTTGCAAAAATCTAAAAAACTCCCTACATGCAATATATGGACGATACTTGATACAAAGGATTACGATGAGTATTTCTATGATTTAAAGCATCAACGACAGTACTCTGAAAAAACAATGCATCGTGTCTATATTGTCTTAAATAGACTATATCAGTATTTAAAACTGTCAAATCCGTTAGAGGGTATGCAACTTAGTATTCAACCAAACCGTGCGTTACGTGATGAAGATTTTATTACAAAAGAGGAAGAGAAAACTTTAGAGTCCATTTTAAGTTCATTAGAAGGATTAACAGAAAAGCAACGTTCTGTTCGTCCAGTACTTATGGATCGTAACATTTCTATTGTGCATTTGCTCATTCATAATGGATTATCCTTACAAGAACTTGTCGGTTTACAGATGAAGCACGTCCATTTTGAAAATAATACGATCTCAGTACCAGGAATAGTGGGTATAGAAAGAACGATTCTTTTAACTGAAGAAGATAAAAAGCGTTTATTTAACTATTACAAAATCATTCCTGAACCTGTTCGTCCAAGATACCATAGTAATGATCCATTGTTTGTAGCCTTTGATTTTACTCGGAAAACTTATCATTGGTCATATGAAAATGATGCGCCTAAAGCTCTAACAGAAATTGCTGTTCAAAAAATGATTCGAATTGAAGTTAAAAGAGCGAATTTACGAAAAGGAATTTCAGCACAACATCTTCGAAATACCTTTATTTTACGGCTGATTGAACATGGAATTTTAGAGGAACAAATTATAAAACAGGTAGGTTTTAAATCTAAACTTTCGTTAAAAAGATATTATGATTTCATCGATTAAAAATAACGGAGGAAGATGGTATGAAGGAAAATAAAAAACAGGAGCAACAGTACATAAGAGTGTATACATTAAGGGATAGAAGTACCAAATCCATTAAAGTTGAATCTTGGCGAACGTTTAAAGAGGAGATGAGAGTTCTAGGTCTAAAAGAATCGGATATTTTTCAAATTCAGTTAATAGCAAAGTAAAATAACCCCCAAAATGAGGTGAAGGTTTTTCGTTTGTTTTGGAGAATACCTAATCCAATATGAAAATAGAAGTTAGATCAATAACACTTGAAGTATTTTCTTTATAATCTAGGCTCAGATACGACTCAAATATATAACAAGGAATCACTGGAAAGGAGATTGGGATGAATAAAGGAAAAGGGTTATTGTTACCTCTTTTATTAACTATTGTATTAAGTAGCTGCCAACAGAGCGATATAGAAGAAGCAAAAAGTGAAGGTTCAAAAGTTATGGATACTGTTAGGAATACAGTGAATAAAAAAGATTTTCTCAGTTCGTCTGTGGATGATAAAGCGAGAGTTGTAGACCTAGAAATAGCGGATACTGTAAATACAAGTAAATTAAAAAAAGAGATTAGCATTCAGTTAAAGAACCAAGATATTAGACCATATACTATTAATATTAGTCAAAGAGATATGAACATTGTAAAAATAGAGAACAGGTGGGACAGAATTTTGAGTTATATTTTAGAAGAATTGTTCCATAAAAAAGGATACAAAGGTTTTTCAATGCGGGCTTATGTAGAATCAGGGCAACCTATTCCATTTGCTATATATACGCCTATAAATAGTGCTGATTCAGGAGCTAAAGAGTTTGGGGAGAAGATCGAGAAAGAAATTGATGATCTACTTAAAACACAGCAAGCACAAAAATGGATTGAAAATGATTTATATACTATTGAAGTTTATAGTCAAGATAATCAAAGAATCAACTAACAAATCTATGAACAGGATATAGGAAACTTAGTATTAATAGGCTAGTATTTGATGAAAAAGACTGGATTCATACCCAGTCTTTTTTACATGTATATAACTATTAAATTTAAGAAATTGTATTATTTATAATAAACTTGTCCACTATCAAGATATATAGTTCCCCCACCATAATTTTTAAGTCTAAGTTGATAATAATTACCAGAAGCAGTTAAAAGGTGAGAAATTGGAATGTTTAATCCACTTGAAAAGGAACCTTTAACTCTATATTCTTCCCACATCGAACTATTATGAAATACTTGTACTGCCAATCCAATAGTCTTAGTTTGTGGTTCTACCTGTACACTTTGAGGTTGGTAAAATGATGTGCCACCATCAATCCACTTATAGTTACTAAATTCCATATATCCAAAATTAAAAACATTCATAGCAAGAGGGTTAACCTCTGTTTTATTTTGCATATTACCATCGAACTTAGAACTTCTTAAAGGAGTTTTAGCCATGTCTTGATTAAATTTTTCTAATTCCTCTTTAGAATATGTTTTAACCAAATTCCTATCTTTATCGTAAACTTCTACAGATACATCATCAATTTCTGCATTATCGACATTTGCTGTAGATGCAGATACAGAAGAAGGCAAAGCTTCTCCATGTGCAACAGTTGAAGGGGTACGGAAACGATTCTGGGTATGAGGGGCCACTCTGGAAAAATATTCAAATAGATACTGTAAATATAAACAAGGAACCTATCTGCGGATAGGTTTTTATTTTACAATGAAGGTGGTTGAATATTGAAATATATACAAATTCTAGGGAGGTTAGTTATGCCTAGTATTCAAGATACAATATATCCAAGAATCAAACATAATTTAAGTACGGAAGATTTAAATGGTGTATATACGCCAACAAGAAGTGAAATAGAATGGACAAGTTTGAAAACAAAAGGAACATTACAACAGCTAGCGCTACTAATCTTGCTAAAAACTGTACAAAATCTTGGCTTTTTTACACGTATTTCAGATATACCTCCAATTATAATTAAACACATTGCTCAGTCAGCTCAATTACCTATCCCTATTGAAACTGAATGGGAAACATACGGTAAAACACGTACTGTAAAAAGACATTATCACTTTGTAAGACAGTATCTAAAAATTCAACAATTTGATCATAATGCTCGTCAAATTATGTTTGATACAATGAAACATGTAGCTGGAAGCAAAGATGATCCAGCTGATTTAATTAATGCAGCTATTGAAGAATTAATACATCAAAGATATGAATTACCCGTTTATAACACTTTTAAAGAAGCGGCTAATGAAATAAGGCACAAATCTTATCGTTTAATTTATGAGCAAGTATATGAATCATTACAAGAGCAACAATTACAACAGATAGACTGTTTATTTCAAACAGAACCTGACACCTTTTATAGCCCATGGAATCGCCTCAGAGAAGATGCCAAACGTGCCTCTTTATTTCATTTAAAAGAGTTAATTATGCATCACGATTGGTTAATACAGCAAAAAATACCTGTTCACCTTCTCGAAAATTTTTCTTCAACCAAAATACGACAAATGGCTGTTGAAGCCAAAACATTAGATGCTTATCGTATGTCAAAAATAGAAAAGAAGAAAAGATATACGTTGGCTATCTCTTTGGTTTCTGTACAAACATCAAGGGTACTAGATAATATTGGTGAAATGCTGATCAAACGTATGATGAGTATTCATAAAAAAGGCCGTGAATTTTTACAGGATTATAAAAAGCAGACACAAAAACGAACGGATTCTTTAGTAGCCACTTTACAGCATGTACTTATGGCCTACCAAACGGAAGGAATACCTGAAAAACGTTTACAAGCTATCCAACAAGTACTTAGAGATAAAGAAGATCAAGTATTACAAGATTGTGAGGATCATCTAGCATTTAGTGAGGATAATTACTATTTGTTTTTACAAAAATTCTTTAAAAGTCATCGCTCTACACTATTCAAAATTTTAGAGGTATTCCCTTTACGGTCAACAAATCAGGATTCATCTATAGTAGAAGCCATTCAATTTCTATTATCTCATCAACATACCAGAAAAGAATGGATATCGGTCGCTCATATAAAAAAGATTGGAATGTGGAAAAGAGAAGTGACCCCTCTTCTGAACTTGTCTTGGATACCTGATGGTTGGTGGAGATGGTTAAGTCTGAAAAAGAAAAGAGAAGTTGTTCCAGAGGAACTGAATCGTCGGCATTTTGAAGTATGTGTATTTTCACAAATTTTGTGGGGTTTGAAATCTGGAGATTTATATATTGAAGGTAGTGAAAAATACGCAGATTATCGAAAACAACTTATTTCATGGGAAGAATATGAAGAGAACCTTGAGGAATTTTGTAATCAATTAAACCTACCTAGTTTAGGTTCAGATTTCACAAAAAAGATACACCATGACCTTCAACAAGTTTGCCATAATACCAACAAATCTTTCCCGCATAATCAGCAAGTCCGAATTGAAAAAGGCGCAGTAGTAATTGGAAAACTAAAAAAGAAGAAGATTCCTCCTGAATTGAAAGAGCTTGAAAATCATATTATGTATAATTTAGAACCGATTAACGTTCTAGATATGTTAGCAGACACAGAATATTGGCTCAATTGGACACGGTTCTTTGGGCCTATTTCAAGATATGAGGGGAAATTAGAAAATCAAGTTGAACGTTATTTAACCAATACATTTTGTTACGGATGTAACTTAGGTCCTACTCAAACGGCTCGTTCAGTACAAGAAATAGATCGAAAACAAATTGCTTGGATTAATCAAAGGCATGTAACAGTTGAAGATTTAGACAAAGCAATTCGATATATAATTAATGCTTACAATCGTTTTGAACTTCCAAAATATTGGGGAGATGGAAAAAGTGCATCAGCAGACGGAACAATATGGGATGTCTATGAACAAAATCTTTTATCTGAAAATCATATTCGATATGGAGGTTATGGGGGGATTGGATATTATCATGTTTCCAACACATATATTGCTTTATTTAGTAATTTTATTCCTTGTGGAGTTTGGGAAGGAATACATATATTAGATGTTTTGATGAATGAAAAAGTAGATATTCAACCAGAAATTTTACATTCGGATACTCAAGGACAAAGCACCACAATCTTTGGTTTAGCTACTTTATTAGGTATTCAGTTAATGCCTCGTATTCGCAATTGGAAACACTTAAAATTATTTCGTCCTAATTCACAAGACAGTTATGAACATATTGATGAACTATTTTCAGGAGAAATCAATTGGAGTGTGATTGAAAATCACTACCCAGATATGCTCAGAATCGCGATGTCAATCAAAGCTGGTAAAATCACTCCATCTACTATATTGAATACATTAGGTACATACAGTAAGAAGAATAAATTATATCAGGCGTTCTGTGAATTAGGCAGAGCTATTAGAACGATGTTTTTGTTACAATTCATGTCTAATGAAGAATTACGCCGTACTATTCAATCTGCTACAAATAAATCTGAGGCATTTAATGGATTTACAAAGTGGCTCTTTTTTGGAGGGGAAGGAATTATTTCTGAGAATGACCGTGAGAAACAAAGGAAAATTATTAAATATAATCACTTAGTTGCAAACTGTCTTATTTTTTATAACGTTTTTTCCATTTCTAAACTCCTTCAGGAATATGAAAAACAAAAAGAGGAATTTAATAAAGAATTGATTTGTTATTTAAGCCCCTATATGACAGCGCATGTAAATCGATTTGGAAAATATCATATTGATACAAATCGCGAACCTGAGAGACTACCATTCGATCTTTCGTTGTTTTCAAAAGATATGATATTTACTTAAACATTGTATACTAAGAACCGTAGGAATTAATTATTCCTACGGTTTCAATATTAAAAAGTATTAAATTTTCTTAAGTAGGACAGATATTAAGTCAATGTATATATACATTAACTTGAAGACCAAATAAAGATACATCTGCTAGAAAGGAAATATCTTAAACAATCCCATCCAATATTAATTAATATTTTTTAATGCCGAAATATCGCAATAGTTTAGAGAAAATGACTTTAGAAAAGTAAGTACTTCTTCCGTTAAAATAAGATCTCCTCTAGGTGTTAAACAAAATTGATGACCTGACCAATCATCATAATTTCCATTTTCATGATTTACTGTACCTAAAGGAATGAGTCGCCAAAAATCCGGTAATTCTTTATCGGGATATAATTCCTGAAATTCCTCAGAAAGACTGATTAAGCATTTCTCCAATCTAAAATCTTTCAATTCGCTAGATAATAATGCGTTTTTCAGTTTCTCAGAAACAATAAAACAAGGTGTAGATTCTAACAAATCATCGCCAAGCCATCCATAAAACTCATAATGTAA
This sequence comes from Bacillus cereus group sp. N21, assembly GCF_016483395.1. Taxonomy (NCBI): domain Bacteria; kingdom Bacillati; phylum Bacillota; class Bacilli; order Caryophanales; family Bacillaceae; genus Bacillus; species Bacillus cereus group sp. N21. The sequence goes on along the minus strand of NZ_JAEHBX010000063.1, from coordinate 4,361 downwards.
AAATTGAACTTTTCCTGAAATGCCTTCTTTATCAACATTTTTTTCAGTATCATAAACTGTATGTTCTCCATGTCCACCAGCTACTTCAGGTGATAATAAATATAAGTCCATAGTTTTAATCTTCCTTTTATATTATTTATTTACTGGAGGAATAAATTTATCTCCATATTTTTTATCTAGTTCTATCATATAATCAATCACTTCTTTTTTTGTTGGTTTAGGATGTGATTTATAAAATTCATTCCAATCTTTTCTTATTTTTGATAAATGTATTTCATTATTTATTTCTTTTGGTATACCCCTTAAATTTTGTATATCATGAATTTCTGCTTCAGTAAATAGATTTGGGTATTTCTTTAGTACTTGTTGTTCAACTGCATGATGTACAAAAACATTACCTTTTAATTCTGGATATTGATCAAAAAATGTTTTTCTATAATTTTTAGAGGCTTTCTCAAGATTTTTCGCTTTCTTTTCAAGATCAGCAACTGTTCCGACTACTTTACCAAGTGTTTTAACTGTTCCACCTGTCGCAACACTTAAGACACCCATTGCATAATCTGAAGGATCATATTTCCGATCTGTACCCATCTCTTTTCCTTGGTACATTTGAATCGCTTCTTTAGGTACATTAATCAGAGGCAAGATATCCAATGTAGTCGTCATGAATTGATTTGTTTTGTTTTGCTCTGCGATATACTTATCGTATTTTTCCGGTGCAACGCCAAAATCAAATAATGCATTACTTAAGTCAATGTTTCCAATATTTCTTGCTGCTGCTGGAATATCGACCTTATGACTTGCAATTTTATTGGCTGAGTCCATAAATGCATTTGCAAGGTCTAATCCCATATTTAGATCCGTGTAAAATCCCGGTACCATTACTTGAAATTCTTGAAGATGCCCAGCTATGACAGGCACAGTTTCTCTTGTTTTTTGAGCCAATTCTTTCATTTGTGGCTTTGCATCTTCTATAGATTTTTTGAGACGTATCGAATCCCCTGCGATTTTACCTAAATCTTGTAAAGCTCCAGTTTCCTTAAACATTTCGTGTAGTTTACGATTATTTTCTCCAATTTCAACGATTACATCTGACATAAGTTTTAAAAACTCATTGGTTTTATCTTGAACTACACCTAAAGCTTTATAGTAGTCTGTTAAAGTTTGTAACAAATAATTATACTCTTTCAGTAATCCAATTCTAACTTGGAGAATGGCTTCAAAGTCTTCCCCCAATAATTTTACAAGTTCTTTTCTTTGAGTGACAGTTAAATTTTTGATATCCCCTTTTATAGAATTTGCTATCTCTTGGAATTTATCACGTGCTTCTTTTACGACCTTAATTTTATATTGTACATCTTGTTTCGCATTATCTATCTCTTTCGACACATTATTCCATGTTTCAATAGAATCCGCTGTGTTATGCTCTAAATCTTCCAATACTTTGAATGTATCACTAACCAGTGTTTCATCACTTTTTATGTAATTAAACACACCTTCAAATATTTTTAATTTTCCATCTAACAACGTAAGTGGATTTTTTGCTTCCTGATCGAAAATAATTGCATCATGAATACGAACATAACCCTTTTCTCCACGATAATTCACTTCATACCAAGGGCCAAATTTTCCAGTTACTTCTATGACTTCTCCACTTTGTACACGTTTTGCTCGTAATACATGTTTTAAATCTGGTTCTGGATACACTTTTTTAACCAGAGATTCTAATACAATCCATCCTTTAACCATTTCTCCATCTTGGTTAAAAGAAAACTTCTTATCTTTGTATGTGAACTCTTCCGTTTGTAAAGCTCCTGAAGGATGTAATAAATACCAATCATACTCATTTTTCATCCATCCACTTCTAGGTTCATGAGAAATATCAAAATAATAAGGCTTTCCATCCACTTTGTGCATCCCTGAACCTAAAAGGCCACTTTCATAAAAGTAATATACCTTTCCATCAATGACCTGTATACCTTTTTGCATCATACCAGATGAGCTAAAATAATATTTCCCTCCATTCGCGTTTACCCAACCAGTCTGCATAATTCCATTAGAGTCAAAATAATATTGTTTATCGTCAATCGTTCGGATTCCTGTTACAGGCTTTCCATCCTTTTGATAATACGTCCATTTTCCATTTTTTTGTACCCAACCGGCTTTATTATCTAGTTGAATACGAGATTTTATATTTTGAATATGATGCACTAAATCATAAAAAGCTTTCATATCACTATCAAATTGCTTATCGTGTTCTTTAATAATATTCGGTGGAAAATATTTTTCAGGATCTTTCTTGTATTCTGTAAATAAAAAGTGAGAAATAATTGCGGACCCTTGTAGGAGCTCAAACGAACTCATAGGTTTTTGATCGATTACCACTGATTCCAAGATTCTAACGTATCCGATTTCATCTTGATATTTAACTTGATACCATTCTCCATATTTTCCGATTACTTCAAGAATTTCTCCATCTTTTACTCGTTTCGATTCTAAAAGAAATTTTGTTTCCGGTTTTGGATATACCCTTTTAATCGTAGAGCGTAAAGTAATCCACCCTTTTTCCATTTCACCACACTTATTAAATTCAAACTTCTTTCCTTTATAAGTTAATGATCCAGTGACAGGTAAACCTTTCTCCATATACTCCCATTCATCAAGAGAATACATCCATCCTGTTTTCAGTTTTCCTGGTTCTTCATAATATATGGATTTATCATTAATCCATTTCGTACCAAATAATAATTTACCATCTTTACCAAAATTATATTCAATCCCATCAAGTGTAATTGAATTCGTACGTTTGACACCCGGTTTTTCATAATAATACATGGCACCATCTTCTTTTACCCACCCAACTTTGTTTGCAGTTTCAGCGGCAAGTGTAAGAGAGGGAGCGTAAGTAGAACATAATAATACCAATGACAAAATAATACCTATAAATTTCCTCATACAGGCATCTCCTTTCAAAATATATAATTTCTATAACTTTATAAGTATATATAAATTTATATATATAATAAATAAAATGCAAAATTGCATACTTAACCTTCTCAATAGAGTGTACCCTATTGATAAGAAATCCGTTCCTTGATATTATTAGTCTCAGAGACTCTCAATAACACTTATCAAAAATACATACAAAAAGAGGGGTAAAAATGGTCTATGGATACGCTCGTGTAAGTGCACAAGATCAAAATCTAGATACACAGATCGAACGGCTCATGAAATATGGAGTAGATGAAATTATAAAAGAGAAAATAAGTGGAGTAACAAAACAAAAGCCAGAGTTAGACACTATACTTTCAAAACTAACTACTGGGGATACTTTGGTCGTAACTAGAATGGATCGTTTAGGTCGAAATACCATTCAGTTATTACAATTAGTAGAACAACTTCGGGAAAAGGATGTTCACTTTGCGATTTTAAATTTAGGAATAGATACTAGAACTCCAACAGGAAAATTCTTTTTAACTGTCATGGCTGCCTTTAGTGAACTAGATCGAGAAATGATTAGAGAAAAACAACGTGCGGGAATAAAGTTAGCGAAACAAAAAGGAGTGTATAGAGGAAGATTGAAAAAATACACGGATAAGCACCCAGGTATGAATCATGCGATTGAATTAAGGAAGCATACCAAAAAAACTGTTAAGGAAATATGCCAAATTACAGGAGTGAGTCAGGCCGCTCTGTATCGTAGATTAAAAGAACTTGAATAAAGTTCTTTTTTATTTGTAATTAAATTCCAGAGTGGCCCCTCATACCCAGAATCGTTTCCGTACCCCTAATTGTAAGAATGCTGAAATCCACCTCACTAAAGCAGTAGCTATTGGGAATTTCGATAGAAGTGAATCAATAGTATTCGAGTTCAATTCTGAGTAGAAGAAACTCTGTGTTAAAAATACATTTTTAGGTATTGAAAATAAACATTTGTACATGATAAAAATGTTCCTACTTATAATGTGGGTATAAAAGGAGGATTTTTAAATGGACAAAAGAACAGAAAAGAAAATTGAAGCTGTAGCACGTAAGGCAGCGGATACAGAAGTTTCTCAAGAATTAAGTGCAATTCAACACCAAGTGCAACATTTACAACAAGCTTTGTCTCAAATGTCTCAATCTTCACAAGGACAACAACAAGGACTGCAAAGTCAGCAAGGTCTTCAACAAGCCAATCAGTTGATGCAACAGCTTCAACAATTTAGTCAACAGTCTCAACAACAAATGCAACAATCTGATCAGCAATTACAACAAACTATCCAACAGGCTATTCAAATTTTAAATCAAGGCTTACAGCATCTTCAATCAAATCAAACATTAAATCAAATCAATCAAGCTATATATCAGGCTCAGCAACA
>NZ_JAEHBX010000062.1:0-26808 GCF_016483395.1 Bacillus cereus group sp. N21 | reverse complement strand
CCGCCGAATTCAAAAAATGTAAAAGTCGTAGCAAGAGAATGTACAGGTCTTGCATGGGAATGGTGGAGAACAATTATTAATGAACAAAATGTTCCATTAACAAATGAAATTAAAGTTTCAATTGGAGGAACGACATTATACCCAAGTGCTAATATTAGTCATTAGTTAATAGAGGTACTATATGATTATGATGTAACGACAGATAACTAAGGTGATGTATACGCCTTAGTTATCTTTTCATTCAATGAGAGTACAATGTAAAGGATAATATTTTAAAAATCCCGTCACATCAATATTTGTATCCCATCTATACTGAAAATAAAATTAGTTTAATTTTAAATTTAAAAAATCACTTACGATGATATTAGATATGTTATACAAAAAATATTTTGAAATTAATTTTCGTACATAAATAAAATCCGATGAAATCTCACCGGATTTTGCTCCTTCAAAAAGGTAACATATTCAATTTTTATTTTATTGTACAATACGGAAAATTCTGAATCAAAATGCTTTACGTTGATAAATGATTAATGATACCCCACATGAAATGATATAAGCACATACGATAATCATCGTAGCTATGGCATACAAAGTAGGTATAGATAAGCTGAAAATAGTATCAGTAACGGTACTAAACTCTGTTGCAAGAAATTGTACAGCACCTGGACCAAAAGCAGTTAATACTAAAAATAAAGCCATAATAATCAAAAGCATATGATCTTGTTTAAATTGATAAAATAGTGGAAATGTAATGGCTGCAAATAGCAAAAATAATGCATTGCCCATTACAATATGCTCTACAGTAAATGACTTTTGGAAGATGATAAGCATTGCGCTTGTTACAGCAATTGCCAACAACATGTAAACAATTGCTCCAATATAACGTGAAGCGACAATTTCCTTACGTGTATATGGCAAAGAATTTAATAAAATATTTGTTTCTGCCTTTGCATCATAGGCATGCGTATTAAATGGAATCAAAATACTTGCAATCGTAAATATTAAAATAGGGTGCTTGTTCATCACAATAAAAAAGATAATGAAGCCTAAATAAACTAGTAATTGTTTCTTCTGTAAAATTAAATCGCGCTTGATTAAATTAAGCATGGTGCCCTACTCCTTTCGAGTAATACATAATATCTTCTAATGAGGCGCGTTCAATCATAACCTCATTACCAAAAATTTGTTCAACTTCAGCTACATTATTTGTTAATGCCTCAAAGCCAGTCGGTGCACGATGAATATGCATAAAGGCTTTTTCTGTATCGCGATCTAATAAATCCGTACTGCCTTTTACTAATGCATAGTTTTCTTCCACCTCATGAATTGACTGATTAAACATTAATTGTCCCTTTTTTAAAAAGGCAATAAAATCAGCGATGCGATCTAAATCCGTCGTAATATGTGTAGAGAAGAAAATTGTGCGATTGCCATCAAGCATTAATTCATGCAGTAAATTGAGTAACTCACGTCTAAATATTGGGTCTAAACCTGCTGTTGGCTCATCCATAATAATCAACTCAGCATGATGTGATAGAGCAAGTGCTAATGAAGCCTTCATCTGCATACCTTTTGAAAAAGTTTTAATCGCTTTATTCATCGGCAGTTCAAACTGCTCTACATACTGCTTAAATATTATCTCATCCCAATTTTTGTAAGCGGGTGCGACCATTCGCTTAATATCCTTTAGATTTAAGCCCTCATAAAATACGTTACTATCAAAAACAAAACCGATGCGCTCCTTAATTTCCTTTTCGTGCGATGCGTAGTCTAAGCCGAGAATTTTAATCTCACCTGCATCTGGCTTTAATAAGTTCATCATCATTTTAATGGTTGTCGACTTCCCAGCACCATTTGCGCCAATGAAGCCTGTTACAAATCCTTTTTTGATTTGTAAATTTAATTGCTCTATCGAAAAACCTTGAAATGTTTTACTAACATTGTGTAGCTCTACTATATTCTCCATACATTTTACTCCTCATATAAAATAGTTAATAATTCTCGCAGTTCCGTTAAGGGTAGCCCAATTTCCTTACTATTAGTAATGACAGACAATAACTGTTCTTCAATAACTTTTAATTTTTTCTCACGTACTACATCTAAATTTTGTTCAGCAACAAAAGAGCCCTTACCTACAATCGAATAAATAAATCCTGTTCTTTCTAGCTCCTCATACGCTCGCTTTGTCGTAATAATACTGACTTGCAAATCCTTGGCGAGCTGGCGCATTGATGGGAGTGTCGTTCCCTCTTTTAAATCACCACTCAAAATTAGTGATTTTATTTGATTGGTAATTTGTTCGTAAATCGGCTCCTTAGAACTGTTTGAAATAATTATTTGCATGCAAATCCCTCTTAGTCTTTATATTGTATATATACTCTATATACAATATATAAATTTTATATCAAAAATGCAATGATTTTCCAGATTTTTTTTGTAAAGGGTACTCATGTAAATGAATAGTAGGTTTAATCATGGGAGTGAGTATATTCAAATTTATCCCGTAAAAGCCCGATTGGTTCAACTAATAATCAGTGGGGGATGAAGAAAACCCCCACTGATTAAAATTTCACTTTATTTTAGATAGCGTATCAAGAACGTTATAAGTGTGAATGCAAAAGTCTATTATGTGTAGTTAAAACATTTAGAAATCCTCTTAAAAATTTTTAAGGAATTTCTAAAAAATAGATAAATGGGAATAACGGGAGGTGGAACATATGAAGCAATTTACGAAAGGAGCATGGAGAAAAAGTATGGGGAATTGTAAAAGAAAGCATTTATATTGCAGCAACATTTATTACAACTTATCTTTTCTTTATTTTCTAAAACAGAAGCTATCCCAGTATATGGGATAGCTTCTGTTTAAACGGTCTAAGTATTCAAAAAAGATAAAGAGTTTTGTTAGCTGTACCGTAAAAATTCCAAAGTGTTAAAGTCGTACGATGGGCGCTTTTACGGTTCCCTAAATCCAAATGCTCCAATAAGAACAGGGATGAGTAATATGAAAATAACAGCTAGAAGTGGAACGAAAATACCGACAAACTTCCATTTGCTTGGTTCGTTCTTGTTTATAGCTATCATGCTGAATATGAGACCGAGGATGATGCAAGCGGTTCTAATAAAAAAGAAAATGATTGGTAAAAAACTTAAATTTGCTGCAAGGGCATAACTGAGTGAAAATGAAACAACTCCAGCTAATGTAACCCACAGAGAGAGAAAGCTATATTTGTTAAACAAAGGAATCACCTCCATACATCCATTTTAGTGTGGAAATTTTCTAATTAAAAGGTATCTTTTTGCTTTTTTCCCCAATCAGAGTACAATGTAAAATAGCAAGAAAAGGCGAAAAGTATTTACAGGATTATTGCAAGTAGATAGCGTAAAAGGCAGTAAGGAATTGAGAGGAGGTTTTTTCTCTGGATATAAATAAAGAAACAATCATTCACCTTTATCATACAAACGATATACATAGTCATTTTGAAAACTGGCCGCAAATTTCTCGGTTTGTACAAGAAGAGAAAAAGCGCAGACAGAAAGCAGGAGAATCTGTTTTTACATTAGATATTGGCGATCATGTGGATCGTTTTCATCGTATAACGGAAGCAACGAATGGACAAGGCAATACGAAATTATTAAACGAAGCGTTATATGATTATGTAACGATTGGAAATAACGAAGGAATTACATTAGCGAAGGAGCATCTTGAACATTTATATGATGAAGCGAATTTTGAGGTGCTTGTAGCTAATTTATTTGAAAGAGATGGAACGTGTCCTAATTGGGTAAAACCGTACAAGTTGCATACAACTGCAGATGGAGTTACAATCGCTTTTATCGGCTTAACGGTAGCTTATCCAGAGTTCTATGAAATGCTGGATTGGCATATTGAAGATCCGATTGCACATTTGGAAGTAATTTTAGAAGAAGTGAAAGAAAAAGCTGATGTTACTGTCGTTCTTTCTCATCTTGGAAAGAATGCAGATGAGTATATGGCAGAGCATTATGATATTGATGTTATTTTAGGGGCACATACGCATCATTTATTTGAGCGTGGTGTTCTTGTGAATGGGACTTTGCTTTGCTGCGGAGAAAAGTGGGGGCATTATGTCGGACATGTTCAGCTAACGGTGGATCTAGAGACAAAAAGAGTGACAGAAAAGGATGGGAGAGCGATTCGTACAAATCGTCTGTCAGCTTACGGAGAGTCATTGCCGACGATTGAAGCGTTAGAGAAAGAAAGCGAACTCATTATGGCAGATCCGATTGTTGAGTTAAAAGAACCATTGCCGATTGATTGGTTCCAGGAGACACAAATTTCTCGTATGTTAGCAAGTGCATTAAAAAAATGGTGTAATGCGGAAATTGGGATGGTCAATGCGGGTGTGTTATTAGAAGGATTAGAAGAAGGAATTGTAACGCGCGGAGATATCCACCGCATTTGTCCACATCCTATTAATCCATGTGCACTAAAAGTAAAAGGCAAAACATTACGAGATGTTATTTTAAAAGCACGTCGTCCAAATATGGAACAACTTGAGGTAAAAGGCCTTGGTTTTCGCGGGAAAGTTATGGGGAAAATGATTTATGATGGCCTGGAAGTTACATTAGATACGATTCCTGGAAATAAAATTTTACTCGAAGATGTATTGATTAATGGAGAATCATTAGAGTTAGAACGTATATACACTGTCGGAACGATTGATATGTTTACATTCGGGTACTTATACCCAGAACTATCCACACTTTCTGAAAAACAATATTATATGCCAGAGTTATTGCGAGATGTGTTAACAGAGATGTTGATAACTTATACATCTTCCATCAAACTATAGGCTAGTTAACCTGTAACACTCATTTTTCTCTTTTCATAAAGATAAGAAAGAGAGGAGTGTGTGAACTATGGTTAATGTGGAACCAATTATCATTGATAACTATACGTTTATAGCGGTTAGCGTAAAGCTTCCGAAAACAAATTTGCTGGCTGTTATGAGCGATAAGGGATATATTATGTGTGGAGCTTTAGATGTCGGTCTATTAAACGAGAAGTTAGGGGACCGAGGTATTATTGCTGGTCGCGCAGTTGGTGTGAGAACGATTGAGCAGCTTCTTGAAGCGCCGCTTGAATCGGTAACGACTGAAGCCGAGGCTCTAGGCATTCCAGCAGGAACAATTGGAAAAGATGCTTTATTAAAAATGATATAAGTATATATCGTCCCTCTTTCTTGCATAGAAATGATATAAGAAGGAGGGTTTTTTTATGCGTACATTTCGTCCAAAAGCTTCGCGTTTCCGAAAAGGACCGCTCCCCTTTCGGCATGTACTACTCATTTCGTTTATCATTTTTTTATTGTTAACTTTACAAGGATTCTGGATTGTGAATAAAAGTATTCAACCTACATTAATAAAATATGGAGAAACGCAGACACATAAAATGGCAACGGTTGTGATGACGAAAGCAGTAAAGGATCGAATTAAGGAAGGATTTGATGTGGATTCATTAATGAAAGTACAAAACGATAAGAATGGAAGAGTATCCACAATCGATTTAAATACAAAGCAAGTAAATGAGATTTTGACATCGACTACTGCATACATAGAGAAATATTTGCATCAAGTGGAGAAGGGGGATATGAAGGCACTCGGTCTTCCAGAAGAGAGCGGAGTGTCAATGTCTGTTCCTCTTGGACGCATAACGGATAATGCACTCCTTGGTAATTTAGGGCCGGATATTCCGATTGATTTTACAACAATTGGTCATGTGAATACGGATATTAAGCAAGATGTAAAACCGCATGGAATTAACAATACAGCGATTGAAGTTGTTATGGAAGTGCAGGTTACGCTACAGGTAATTATTCCATTTCGTACAAAAGAAATTACAGTAAAACAAAATATCCCAATTGCAACGCGAATTGTACAAGGAGAGGTACCATCTTATTATGGAAGCGGCGGAGTTGTTATGCCAGATAGTAAGGGGAAGAAAGCGGATGATTAGTCATTCGCTTTTTTGTTTTTACTTATTTTTGTAAAATGGAAAGATAAATAAAATTACATATCATTCCATATTTATAATAGAAGGTGACTCGAGAAGTTGAAGATATTAAAATAAGTGTGGGGTGTCAAATGGGAGAAATACTTTTCTTTTTAGGGATAGTATCCTTAATAACTTATCATTTGTTAAGCCACAGAAAAATGGATTCAACCAAAAAGAAGTTGTATTTTATAAGTCTGATTTTTGCTATTGTTTTTGCCTTTATTCCTACAACAGGACTAAGTAATGGGGAATTTCTTCACTTTGGTATACCTGCAGAAAATTTCACTTATTTTGGTAGGGGGATGCTTGGTTTTAATCCATTGGGGTTTATCTTTAACTTTTTTATGTTTTATTGCTTTTTTAAGCTAACGCTAAAAATATGGAAAATTTTATAGAATAAAGCAAAGGATTAACAAAATATGTATTATAACGGATGAGCAAGTTTGAAAAGACATTATAGGACCTAAAAGGAAACAACCGTAGCAATTAGCTACGGTTATTTTTTAAATTCGCACGTTCTTTCCGCTCCCACAAACTTAAATGCATATACGGATCAAAAGCCCATTCTGTATACCCGTTGTCTTTATATAATCCAAAGTGCAAGTGTGGTGGGAACTTTCCAGCTGTACCAGGAGGTCCATAACCTGTGTTACCAACGAAGCCAAGAACGGTTCCTGGCTCTACAATTTGTCCTAGCTGTATTTCTTTAGAAAAGCCACCTAAATGTGCGTAATAATGATAATTGTTATATAAATCACGAATGCCGATGCGCCAACCACCAAGGCGATTCCAACCTTTTGTTTCAATAACGCCGTAGCAGGTAGATCTTACTGGTACACCGTGCCTTGCGAAAATATCGGTGCCTTCATGAATACGTCTTCCTCCAAAACTCCGCCCAGCGCCAAATGTACTACGGTAGCTATTGTCGCTATGGACAGGAAGAGGGAAAGCATTCCCTTCTAAGTTAATACGACCATAGTGCTTATAGATTCGAGCATATTCGGTAATTAATTCAACCGTTTTTGCACGTCTATAATATTCCCAGAGCATAATTTTAATACGGTCTTCTGAAGTCCCTTGCTTTTTTATAATAGTTGCCATTGTATGCAAAAGATCTCGGTCGTTATTTGCATTTGCAATTCCATCTTTATCGCCATCTAAACCAATCCCCCCAAACAGAGAAATCGTGTGGGGAAGAGTATCGTTAGTAGGACCATTGGCAGGTCCAGCCCACATTTCTGGTTTAAAGTAAATTGATATGATAGCATCGGGCTTTTTCGGAATATCTTTTCTTACGCTCCGTATATTGCGTTCATATTGATCAATTGCGGCTAAGTAATACCATGGAATATTAGCATCTTTTTCAGTTTCTTTATATAGTGTCATGCGCTTTTCGTATATTTGATTTTGATTCACTTCACCATAGGCAATGCCTTGCCCAAGAAGAAAACAAATAGAAAGCAATAAGGCAATCTTTCGAGGCATGAAAATAAACTCCTTTCACAACATCACTCTTTTTAGTGTGGGATATACGAGATATTTCATTATAGTAAATCATTGGTAAAAATTCTTGGAATCTTCATTTGAGCAAATCGCTTTCATACGTTAGAATAGATATGTTACATTGAAAGAAGCGAACACGGTAAACTATTTCATATTGTGCGGAGTTGATAACATGACAAAACAAACAGAATATAAGCGCAAGCCCGAATGGTTGAAAATTAAGTTAAATACAAATGAAAACTATACAGGCTTAAAGAAAATGATGCGTTCTAAGCAGCTGCATACCGTTTGTGAAGAGGCGAAATGTCCGAATATTCACGAATGCTGGGCTGTAAGAAAAACAGCAACGTTTATGATTTTAGGGGCGGTTTGTACACGTGCTTGTCGTTTTTGTGCGGTTAAAACAGGCTTACCAACGGAGCTTGATTTACAAGAGCCAGAACGCGTAGCAGATTCTGTAGTACACATGGGCTTAAAACACGTTGTTATAACAGCGGTTGCACGTGATGATTTGAAAGATGGCGGAGCTGCTGTTTTTGCTGAAACAGTGCGCGCTGTTCGTCGCAAAAATCCATTCACGTCTATTGAAGTACTGCCATCTGATATGGGCGGGGTAGAAGAAAATTTAAAAATGTTAATGGATGCAAAACCGGATATTTTAAACCATAACATTGAAACAGTACGTCGATTATCTGACCGAGTTCGCGCTAGAGCAAAATATGATCGTTCATTAGAGTTTTTACGTCGTGCGAAAGAAAAGCAACCTGATATTCCAACTAAATCTAGCATTATGGTGGGACTGGGTGAAACAAGAGAAGATTTAATTGAAGCAATGGACGACTTACGTGCGAACAATGTGGATATTTTAACACTTGGACAATACCTACAACCATCTAAAAAACATTTACCAGTTATTAAATACTACACACCAGCTGAATTTGCAGAGCTAAAAGAAATTGCTCTTAGCAAAGGATTTAGCCACTGTGAAGCTGGCCCGCTTGTTCGTTCTTCTTACCATGCAGATGAGCAAGTACGTTCTGCAAAAGAAAATACAGCACAAGCAAAATAATAGTAAAAAATCCTTCTTAGCGTGAAAACTAAGAAGGATTTTTTTACTTCAAACACAACTAAATAGGAAACAATAAAGGAAGTTTTACCGCGGTTTTTCAATTTGTTTTTCTATATTCTAAAACGGTATTTTGACATATGGATAAAATCTTTTTCAATTCTTCTGTGGATAATTCAATTGTAAATTCCGGAACACCCGGTGTAATTAAAATTTTGTCATAGGCATAGACGGAACTATCCACAATAATTGTTACATTCTGTGAATAACCAAAAGGAGCGACGCATCCCGGAATACATCCTGTTTGTTCTCTTAGTTCATCAGGTGAACAAATTGATAAGCGCTGCCCCGTGATTTCCTTCATTTCGTTTTTCTCGAGACGAGTTCCTTCCAATGTGAAGAAAACGTAATAGGATCCAGATTTTGATTTTAAAAATAAGCTTTTACTTGGAGCACCCTGCAAGCCAAGGCGTTCACGAACAACACGATCTGTCTCATAATCGAGAACTGGTTCGTGTTCAAATTTTTCATAAGAAACATTTGTCTTATGTAATAAAGAGATTACTTCTTCGTACATATTTTTGTAATGCCCCTTTCTATATTTGCCCTATGTTCAACATGACTTTTTCAAATTTTTTTGCACTTAAAATTTCATGTGTTAAAAATTCTCCGTTATAAAAAGCTCCGTATGTCGTGAAGGCACAAGGAGCATGTTGCGCATCTTCTCGTGATGTCAACTGAATGCATTCGAAAGGGATATGATATTGCTGAGTGATATTGGCTAATTCTTGATGAATGTAATAATCAGTATAAGGACACTGATTTGTATAATAGACAACCAAGCCGTTTTGATTCGGAATCTTCATGTCTTTGGCGCTTGCTGTGAAATGTGGTGAAGGAGCATTTGGATCAAGTTTGTATACAAGTAATTCAAAATAAGGCGGTGCTGTATCACATACTTGAAACCCTTTTTTCTTTAAGTAGCCGCCATCTGATAAATAGGGGCGTTTTTTCTTGCTTGAAATAACAACGATTCCATGCTTTCCTTTCGCTTTAGAATCTTGCATACATTCTTCTAAGAGCTGTGCACCATAGCCTTTCCCTTTAAAACGCCCCGATACCCAAAAGCAATTGATGAATGTGTATCCTGGTGCAGAGATAGGCACCCATGCATACTCAGCTGGAATGTGTTCAATGAACACCTTTCCTTTTACATCTAGCTTTTTAAACATAAGTCCTTCTTCAAATCGATCTTTTAGCCACTCTTTTTTTAGCTCGACACCACGTTTCACTTTTTTGTCTGACATTGCACAGCAGATATGTTCTTGTTCAATATTATCTCGTGTAACAATTTTCAACGGTCTTCCCCTACAATCTGTGGATTGTCGTTTGTTCATCAAGTGTAATTTCGTAAATATCAGGATTGCTTAAGTTTTTCCATTCTAGAAAACCAATCCGATTATCAAAGTACTTTAAAATGAGCGTTAATAAATTTCCATGTGTAACAAGTAATGTTATTTGGTGTTCTTGTTGTAAAATGTCTTGAATAAGCGATGCAACGCGGTCCATCGCTTGTTTTGTTGACTCTCCGCCTAAAAAGGCAATATCTATATTTGTAAAAGTATATTCTAGTTTTTGTAGCCAATCTTCCATTTGATTATTGCTTAATATGCGTTCCTCTAGGCGCACATCTTCGCCTACGGGTAGATTGGTTCGTAATGCAAATGGTGCAATGGATTGAATGGCTCGAGTAAAAGGGCTTGAAATAATGGACTCTATTTGCAGGTTATTCTGTATGAGAAAATCAGCAAGAAAGTGTGCTTGCTTTTCCCCTGCAATTGTTAGTGCTGCATCTCGTTCTTGTCCAGTTGCTGAGCAGTGACGTACTACGATAAGTTTTTTCAAAATCCATTCCTCATTTTTCAAGTTGACCATACATACTTCGACAAATAGGAAAAAAATCCTCTATAGAAAAAAGCTAAGCTCACGTGGGCTTAGCTTTTTTCTGATTCAATTGTTAATTTGTCTTTCATTTTACGAATAAGAATGAAAGCGCAAATTGTAAAAATAAGCGTGATTCCTTCTGCAACAAATATGTTGATAACTTGCTTTTGATAAAGAGCTGCAAAGAAGTCTATAAATGCATGAAACAAGCCGGCATATATAACAAAAATATATTTCTTATGTTTTACGCCGTATAATACAAGCATTGAGAAGGCGATTTGTAAGACCAAAGTTAAGATTCTTTCTAAGCTACCAAGTAGGTAGAGATAGGAAGGAGTGCTAAGTAATAAATCTTGCACTTGACTGAGCTGAGGGGCCTTTTCAATAAGTTTTGAAAAACTTCCATTATTGATTGAAATAGCAAAGTATAGAGTTTGAAGACTAGCTAGAGCCCCAATTGAAATAGATTCAATCCCTCCGTGTCCAATTCCATATGCTAAACCATCTTTATATTCTTGATATTTCTTAAGTAAATAGAAGAAGGCTATGAATCGACCTGCTTCTTCAAAGATAGCGGCAGTAAGTCCACCATAGATGGCATAAAGAAATGGGTTTTTCAATATTTCCGATGTTGTAGGATTGCCCAGCATAAATACGTGAAAAGGTGTTTCGAGAATTTGTGAAAATCCAATAAAGATAAGAACCCCAACACCAACAACTTTCCAGTTTATATGATATTTTTTTCGAAAATAAACAAGTACGATAATTGGAACTAGAACCGAAATCGCTAGTTGCACAATCATACTGGTAATTACAGCATTTGAAACCATATTTTTCACCGCTTTCTAATATATGTACATATATATTATGCCTGAATTTTAAGGGAATGTGGAGTGGAGGAGCTTTTAGTCATAAAAAACACATAATTTAATAATCATTTTTTATTGACTCTCACGTTACGTAATACTTTATTGTATGTATGAAGGGAGGCGAAACAATGACAATGAGGGTAAAAGAAGTAGCTGATTTAGTTGGTATTAGTGTGCGCACACTGCATCATTATGATGAAATTGGGTTATTAACCCCAGATGAGACGACAGAGTCAGGGTATCGTCTGTATTCCAATGAAAATCTAGAGACATTGCAGCAAATTTTATTTTTTAAAGAGCTTGGCTTCCCTTTAAAGAAGATTAAGGAAATTATCATGAGTCCTTCATTTGACCGGGAAGAAGCGCTTCAATTGCATAAGAAAATGCTGCTCGAGAAGCGAGCTAGACTGGATAAGGTGATTGCGACAATTGATAAGACAATTAAGCATACAAAAGGAGAGATTCAAATGACGAATAAAGAAAAATTTGAAGGATTTGATTTCAGCCAAAACCCATATGAGCAAGAAGCACGTGAGAGATGGGGAGACGAAGCTGTGGATAAAGCGAATAAGACAGCAGCTGGCATGCCTAAAGAAAAGCAAGAAGAGTTTAATGGCATTTATAGAAAGCTGGCTACACTTCGAAATGGCGCGCCTGATTCTAAAGAAGCACAAGAAGCAATCCAAGAATGGTACGATTACTTGCAAAACTTCGGTCAATATTCATTAGAGACATTCAAAGGATTAGGTCAAATGTATGTAGATGATGAACGTTTTACAAAAAATATTGACCAATTTGGAGAAGGTTTAGCACAGTTTATGTGCGATGCAATGGCGGTATACGCAGATAACCGTAAAAAATAAAAAAGATGGGGCTGTCTCAAGTGGGCAGCCGCCATCTTTTTTATTTTTTAAGCATGTCATTTAATGTTTGATTCTGCGTATTATTCAAATGCGGATTTTTCCCCATTTCACGTTTTAGCATATCAAGGCTTTGTTCATATTCTTTATTGTTTAATGTACCAGATTGCAGACCTTGAATTTGCGTGATCAATTTTTGGTCTGTTGATACATATGCTTTATAATAGCGAGGAACGATGGATAAAGCCGTTTTATATACTTGATCTGTTACAAGAGCAGGATCGTTTGTTTTTGCTTTGTATACAACAAATACTTCGTCATCGGTCACAAGTGTAGCAGCATTTGTGACATCCGGAAGATTTACTGTCATACTTGTAATCATTTCAGCTACCTTCTCGCGGTTAATGGCACCCACTTGTTTGTTAGATACTTCATGTTTTTGTTTAGAGGAGTATCCGACTCTTGTAAGCTTTGTATTTGTATTTTCTGTATGATACATGTCGTTTTTATTGGAGACAAGAACGCGGCTGCCTTTTTCATGTTCCATTTCAGCTTTATTTGTCGAGTAGCAACCTACAAATAAAGAGAGCGTGAGAAGAGAGAGTATCATTTGTTTTTTCAAGATGTATCACCTCCTTCTTCATAGCATTTACTACTTTTCAATTTTTTGTATTTGAAATTGTTGGTTGTTAGGCTTTGTGATACGATAAAAAGAAGAATGCTTAGAAAGGAAGTTAATGATGGAGCAAAAGCAGGAGATTCATGCTACAATGAGCATTAATAATGTTCAATACGAAGTAATTAAAGACTATCGTAACGGTTTTCGTGAAGAAGCATTTAAAGAGCGCTATGCAGAAATTTTAAATAAATATGATTATATCGTTGGTGACTGGGGCTACGATCAACTCAGATTGCGCGGTTTTTTTGATGATAGTAACCAACGTGCGACATATGATACGAAAATTAGTACATTATCGGAGTACTTATACGAGTACTGTAATTTTGGTTGTGCACACTTTGTATTACGAAAAGTGAAGAAGTAAAAAGAATTTCTCTTACGATAGGCGTAAGAGGAATTTTTTTAATCAAGTATTTTTTCATAGCAGTTATACCAATTATAGGGCTTTGGTTTACTTGAAAAATAAACAGCGCCCCGACATATATAATTATTTGTTTCGTATAAACGTAAGGAAACAGGATTACCTGTGAAAGCATCTAAGCGTATCCCGGTATAGTTCTTTTGCTGTGCTTCATTTTCCCAAAAGGATAATAGTTCTTTACTATATCCTTTTCCTTGTGCGACTGGATGGATGACAAAAGAGTGGACAATGAGAAAACGTCCTTCCGTTTTTGACCAGTCAATAAGCGTATACTCTGGGGACTGCCATTCATTCAAAATGACGGCACCAACGATTGAATCATCTTTACATAGACAATAGAGTTCATTATTTTCTAAGTGGTAGGAAATTGTTTCTCGCGTCGGATAAGAGTCATCCCATTGGTAAATTTGTTTTTGGAGTAGGTCCGTTTTACACTGCTCATACATATCATCTAACTTATCTAATAGGTTAAGTGTACCTTTTGTTATTTTTAGCATATGTGTCCCCTTTACAAGCAAATTGAAATAAGATCACCTTCAGAAAGCGTTGTATTTGGTTTCATCTTCTGTCCATTCAACTGAATGTGTCCGTTTTTTATTCTGTCTACAATCGCGGTGCGGCTCCAATCTGAAATATACGTAGCGAGTGCTTTATCCATGCGATGAGAGCCAAAAACTGTTTCTAATACAATGGCTAATTCTGTAGTGCCAGCTTCTTTATATTGCATAATCGAGATAGTAGTGATCATCTCACCTTGTTCTTTTTGAAACACATCGATCGTTTCGACATGATCAGAAAAAGACTTATAAATGTGAAGTTTCTTGTTCCACGTATGTCCTTTCGGGCATTTATAAATGGCAAAGCGGTAAATATTTTTTCCGTTTGCGTTATGCCTACGAATGTTCGTATCAGTAAATAGGGTGGTATGCCCGCAATTTTTACAATGCTTTTCGACTATCGTTTCAAATTCATTTTCATATAAATTCCAAGAAAGTTGTACTTTCTGCATTTTCCTTCACCTCGTTTGATGGTAAAGGAACGTAAGACAGCTATTTGGATGTCTTGCAGTATGAATGGGAAAGAAATAGGCAAAAATAAAAGGAGGTTCTCCCTTAAGAGGAACCTCCGTAAAACATCATACTACAGATGTGCTACGTTCCTTTGTAATGGGAAATGAACAGACTACTCCCTTGACAAAGCACATAGCTTTTTTGAGAGTAATGCTATTCAGTTGCTGATCCATTACAAAGTAAATGTTGGCATACGTAGTAGACGTCCTTTCTTCCAAATAGATTTATTCATAAGTATAACATAAAAGATTGAAAATTCAAAACTTTGTTACGTATAAAAAACACCAGCTATCAAGGTAGCTGGTGCCATAATATTATATAAGTTCAAATAAGAATGAGCGAAGTTCTTCTGCAATCTCTTCAGAGACAGAAAAAGCGTGCTCTAAGTAGCCAGATTCGTTTAAATCGTCAGTGCCGATGATTGCAAATTTATTACGCTGCATATCAAGGACAATTGTTTTACCGTAATGGCGATCGGAGTATAAAAGCGCTAAATCGTGGCGCTCATTTTCTCCCATAAAGCTAACGAAACGCGTTTTTGTATCGACTGTATCGTCGTAAAGAAAGAAACGTTCTTCCATACTACACAGGCTCCTTTTTTAAATATCTAAGTTTAAGTGAGGCTTATGATCTAAATGGTGATGTGTTTTAATAAAGCGTACTGTTCTTGTTTTGTAGCGCATAACGATAGAATATGTTTCTGCTAAGTCTCCGCCAAGGAATTTCACACCATCTAATAACTCGCCAGCAGATACGCCTGTTGCTGAGAAGATTGCGTCGTCACCAGATACTAAGTCATTTAACATAAGAAGTTGACGAGGGTCTTCTAATCCCATTTTACGGCAACGTGCTTCTTCTTCTTCGTTCATTGGAACTAAGCGTGCTTGCATTTCGCCTTCAAGACATTTTAGTGCTGCTGCAGAGATAACGCCCTCTGGAGCGCCGCCAATACCAACGAATAAGTCAATACCTGTTCCTGGAAGAGCTGTTGCGATTGACGCACCAACATCTCCATCACCGAATAGTTTTACACGTGCACCTTTTGCGCGAACACGGTCAATAATATCTTGATGACGTTCACGTTCTTGGATGATAACCGTTAGGTCACGAATTTTCTTATTGTTTGCTTCTGCTACAATTTCAATTGTTTTTTCAATTGGATCATCTAAGCTAATCTTACCAGCTGCTTTTGGACCAACCGCGATTTTTTCCATGTACATATCCGGAGCATGAAGAAGGTTTCCTTTATCTGCGACTGCAATAACTGCCATTGCATTTGCAAGACCTTTTGCAACAATGTTTGTCCCTTCTAATGGATCAACGGCGATATCTACTTCTGGACCGTTACCTGTTCCTAGTTCTTCACCAATATATAACATTGGTGCTTCATCAAGTTCTCCTTCACCAATTACAACAGTACCTGCCATGTTTACTGAATCAAACATATCACGCATAGCGGTAGTTGCTGCATCATCTGCTTCGTTTTTCTTTCCGCGGCCCATCCATTGTGCGGATGCTAAGGCTGCTGCTTCTGTTACACGGACAATTTCTAATGCGAGTTCACGTTCCAAGGTGACATTCCTCCAATTTCAAAAATCATACAGTTATAACTATAACAAATAACGCGTGAAAGGTGAATTCGAAAAATTGTCGATTTTTTCAGAAGAAACGGTTACAATTAAAATGTAAATGCTTTAATTTCCAGGTAGGTGACATTCATGTACTTTGTAGACAGAAAAAAAATAGAGCAAATGTTAGCATGTTTAGAACAAGTAGTAGATACATTTCAAGAGAAGCAAGAATATGAAACGGATTTTGAATATTACGCATTAGAGCGTATGTCGCATCTCATCATTGATTGCATACTAGATGTTGGAAATGCAATGATTGATGGATTTATTATGCGTGATCCAGGGAGTTATGAAGATATTATTGATATTTTAATGGACGAAAAAGTCATAAGTGAGGAAGAAGGAAAAGGGATAAAAGAAGTGATTGTTCTTCGGAAAATGCTTATGCAAGATTATATTCAAATGAACCATGAAGAATTATATACAACGATTCAAAAACAAATTGCCGTGGTACAAAAATACCCTGCGAATATTCGCCGTTACTTAGAAAAGGAATTAGGACCTGTATCTGCATTTGTAGCAGAATAAGCGCATGGATAAGATCCCCATTAACCTTTTTGGGGATCTTTTTTGTCTATGGGAACGGCTCAAAAGGGAGAAGGATGAGAAATGGAGGAAGCACGTACAACGAAGGAAGAAATTGTACAGCTTTTAAAAATAAATGGTGAACAAACAGTTGCATCGTTAGCTGAATCTTTAGAGATTACGGAGATGGCAGTACGTCGTCATTTAAGTAAGCTTGAGAAAGAAAAAATCATTCAGTCGAAAATGGTGCGTCAACATGTGGGAAGGCCAACATATGTATACGACCTAAGTCAAAAAGGAGAAGATTCGTTTCCGAAAGATTATAAGCAATTTGCTTTAGAAGTGTTAGAGGATTTAGAGTCAATCGGTGATGAAACACTTGTTAATGCTATTTTAAAGGCGAGAACGAATCGGATGGAGGAGCAATTACAAAAGCGAATCAGCAGACAAGATAATGTATGGCAGAAGCTTCGGGAAGTTGCTGTTATCCAAGAGAAAAAGGGATATATGGTACAAGTGAAGCAAGAGGGAGAAAACTCGTACATATTACAAAAACAAAATTGTCCATTAAAGGCTGTTGCTGAAAAATATCCACAGCTTTGTTTGGAGGAAGAAAGTATGTATAAGCGGTTGTTTTCTGATGAAAATGTGAAAGTGTTATCAAATATGTGCAATGGTGACTGTCACTGTTCGTATCACATACAAGAGAAAAAATGAACGTTATGGGACGCTTTTAGACAAAGCGTTTTTTTCTTTGGAAAAAGCGGTTAATATAAGAAGGGTATGAACGCTAGACAAAAAGGAGAGACAGATGGATGTATAAAGGCTATTTAATCGACTTAGATGGTACAATGTATCGCGGTGAAGAACAAATTGAAGAAGCAAGCGACTTTGTAAAAGCACTACAGGAGCGCGGCATTCCCTATTTGTTTGTAACGAATAACTCAACGCGTAAACCAGAGCAAGTGGCAGAAAAGCTTGTTCGTTTCGATATTCCAGCTAAACCAGAGCAAGTATTTACAACAAGCATGGCAACAGCAAACTTTATTTATGAGCGTAAACAAGATGCGTCTGTGTATATGATTGGTGAAGAAGGATTGCATGACGCACTTGTAGAAAAAGGATTCAAACTTGTGGATGAAAATCCTGACTTTGTCGTTGTTGGATTAGATCGCGAAATTACATATGAAAAGCTAGCGAAAGCATGTCTTGCAGTACGTAATGGTGCGACATTTATTTCAACAAATGGAGATATTGCCATTCCAACTGAGCGTGGTTTATTACCTGGAAACGGTTCCTTAACATCTGTTGTAACAGTGTCAACAGGTGTAGAGCCAATCTTTATCGGAAAACCAGAATCCATTATTATGGAACAAGCACTAAAAGTACTTGGCATGGCGAAAGAAGAAGCGCTAATGGTTGGGGATAACTATGATACTGACATTTTAGCGGGGATAAATGCTGGTATGCATACACTTCTTGTCCACACTGGAGTCACAACTGTGGAGAAGTTAACAGAGTATGACGTGCAGCCAACACAAGTTGTGCATAACTTGACAGAGTGGATTGAGAAGATGTAATAGTGGACAGGCAATCTTTTAGATTGCTTGTTTTTTGCTGAATGAAGGCTGTAATTCGATTTAAGTAGGGATGGGCGTAAGTGTATATTAAAATTACATTCATTGTTTAAATTATAGAAAAAGACCTGCTCACTCATCGTTAATCAACATACAGTAATGTAAATCCGTCAAAATATCCACAGCTTACTGTTTTGAGCACTTACTAAAGTAGGGATTATACAGCTGCTGGGAAGGTGGATTTAGCTGCTGAAAAACACTCACTTGAGTGTCTTTTTTACTTTAATAATATTTTTTATAAATGGATTTGCGAGAAGGGGAAGGGATATGGATCGTACGATTACATTCAATTTTGGAATATCCATAGTAATTATTCTATTCGTTTTGTTTGTACTAGCTATATGCGGATGTTAAAAAGACACCCTTTCGAGTGTCTTTTTTTGACTTGAAAACCACACCCTTTCGAGTGTCTTTTTTTGACTTGAAAACCACATATGTATTAGGACTCCTATCCTATTTACTATTTCACCATGTTTAGTCATATCCGTTATTGAGAAAATTAAATCAGCATGTCACTCTGCGTTAACCTCACTGATGGAAGTTTCATCTTACCTAATAAACGATTCACTACTTCTTTTACTTCTTCAAGATATTGTTTTCTTGCGCCGTCATCCACAGAAGGGACACTCGTATAGAATGTGTGCTCTAACGTTTCAATTCCTGTAAATTCAAAGATTCCAGCATCAGTTGTTTTCTTCATTGCATCAAACATACCGCTTGCTGTATAAGCTTCTTTTGTATTTCCCATTGTGGATAGTAGCAATCCTTTTTTACTGCTTAGTAACTTTTCAATTCCATTTTCACCATAAGCGTACGCAAAGCCGTGGCTAAATACACGATCAACATATCCTTTTAAGATTGCTGGAAGACCTGCCCACCACACTGGATAAATAAATGTGATGTTATCAGCCCAAGTGATATGTTCTTGTTCTTCTTTAATATCAGCTGGTGTATTTCCTTGAGAAAAGGAAACAAAATCAGAAGCTGCTAATACTGGATTGAAATTTAGTTCATATAAATCGCGAACACGTACTTCATGACCTTTTTCTTCAAGTTCATCTTTTACAGTCTCTAAAATCGCATGATTGAAGCTTTGTGGATTTGGGTGTGCATAAACGATTAGATGTTTCATGTTTGTTCCTCTTATTTGTGGATATGTTGATAGTTTTTGTTGATTTTAAAATAAAATCCTTTTGTAATTATTGTTGTTACAGATTGTGGGTAAAGTCAAGAAATTCAAATTCTTATTAGAAAATGTGAGATTACCGTTATTGTTAGATAATGTCCCGCAAAAGAAGGCGACAACAGCGGCAAAGCGTTTATTAGAGCTTGTTGGAGGTAGTGGAGGGGCTTCTCCGTTTTTCACTGCAACTTGATCTAAATTATGAATAGCGACAGGTACATTTAGTATTTGTCTTAATGTTCGTGCACTTCCGAAGTGATCAAAATGACCATGTGTTAATAAAATTAACGAAACATCTGCTGGGGAGATGTTTCGTTTTTTGAGTGTTTGTAAAATACGCTTCTCATTTCTCGGTCTTCCTGTATCTACAATAATAGTTTTATCACCACGAATGAGAAAGATATTAGAAAAACTTAATGATATTTGCTCAATCAAAATAACTCCTTCTATATTAGAGTAAAACTCCTTTCTCCTTCGCTTCTTTTATCCACATCGGAAGTTCATTCAACAAATTGTTATACAACGTTTCATCTGTTGTTTTTTCGATATCGCGAATGTAGAAGAAGTTTGCGTTATCAATGAAACGCCCTTCCATTTCGTCTAGCTTTCTAAGAACGTCGAATTTGCCGTTTCCAATTCCAACAAACTGCCAAAAAATCGGTTGGTTAGAAGAGAATACAACCGGTGTTTGAATTCCTTTTTTACAGCCTCCATCGTTAATAAAAATAACAAAGGCAGGCTCTGTGCTTTTTTCTTCAATCGTATATTTTTTTATGATATCTTCCATTACTTGTGGCTCATCATTTCGGCCAAATTTATGAATGGAAGTGTTATTTAAAATATGTTTTTCAACATAACCAGTAAAATCTTTTTCGGTAACGGCTGGTAATCTTGAAAACTCATTATCGTACACCCAAATATCTAATGAACCATCGTCATCGAATTGACTTGCTACAGCAAGAACACGTTCAACAACTTCTTGGACAGTACCGTTTTTATAAAGTGTTCGCATAGACCCAGAAATGTCTAATACGAGCGCAACTTTTGCGACAACGCCTGTTAATTTCTTTTTCTCTAATACAACGCGTACTGCTTCTTTTCTTAAAGTAATTGTACTCAAGTATAATCGCTCCTTTTTTTATCATGTAACAAAGATGCCGGTTCTTGAAGTATGTATAGATTACGCAGTAGGAAGAGAACTATGGACCATTTGAAGTGCTTTACTTACAATTTCCTCCCCTGCATATATACCAATTTCATTTGTTCTTACAATATGGGGTAATAAACTCCCTTGTTTTGTTTCAAGTTCACCATGAAGAGGTGCGATTGCATGATTCGCCCTTTCTAACATGCATAGATCAAGTAAGGAATCTCCAGCAGTAATTACGGTTTTTTCCTGAAGTTTTTCTTGTACATACTGAACAGCATCCCATTTGTTCACAGGCTTTGGCACAAAATATAATTTTCTGCCTTGCAATGAATGAGTCCATCCTTGTTTATCGAGCCAAGTGGTGAATGATTGTAATTCGTCGTATGGAATATTGTCACGCTTAATGATGCAGTAGTGAAATAAATCATCAGCTGTTTTTTGTGAAATGACCCATTCTTCATGAGAAATATTTTGAAATTCTGTTAGAACATCTTCTTTTTCCATGCATGCTACTAATCGCTCCGTTTGTATGTTTTCCCAAGTGTCATCTAGCTTACCGTTATGAAGGATATTACCGCCATTGCTTGTAATCGCATATTCCGGAATGACTTCTGTTTGAAATAGTGTAATACGTTGAAACTGTTCAATCGTTCGAGTTGTAACTGGGATGAATTGTGCTTGTAATTGTAGTTGTTTTAATAAAGAAATCGTTTTGTGTGTGATAAAAGAAATCTCTTTCCCATCTAAAGTCTCGATGAGCTTAATATGTTCGTCTTCTATGTTAGCTCGAAATGATTTCCGAGAATAAATGAGCGTTTGATCAAGATCGCTTGCAAAAATCATGAAGACGTCCTCCTTAGAGGTTTAATTATGCCGCAGCACGAATACGTCATATCTTTATAGATTTCTACTGGCACGTTTTTTTCTTTTGCTAAAAGTAAAATGTGCTTTAAATCTGGATTGTTTTCGCCCTGGATTAAAATTTTCCATGGTACTCGTCTTAGTAAAACACGCGTTGTTTCTCCAACTCCTGGTTTAATTAAGTTTATATTTTCTATTCCAAAATGCATTTGAATAGAGGCGATGTCTTGCATACCTTGCCAAGATGGTTCTGTATAGGTAGCAATAATGTGTTCTAGTTGCGTTGTTACGTCAGCGCTAATGGAAGGGAATAACGCTGTGATTTTTTCAATAAAGAAGTTAGATAAATCTTCTGTTTCTAGTTCTCGATAATATTTGGCGCCGTGAAAATCATTTGGACCAATATAAGTTTCATTTAAAACAGTGCGGCTGATTAACCCTGATACGGTCGCGTTTAAACAAGCGCTTGGAATGAGAAAATCTTCTCGTGTTCCATATATAGAAGTACAATGGCCCGGATCAGCAAGCACTGCCATGCAGTCTGAAATATATTCATGATTCTTTTCATTAAATGTATGCACAGATTGGCGTAGTTCTTTTTTTATCGCACCTTTTCCAGTCCAGCCATCAATGAACTGAATCGTTTGGTTTGGATGCTGCTGCAGAATATAATGAAGGGCATTTTCATCGATGCCGCGGCCACGAATAATGGAAATACAATAATGCGGCAAGTCGATATTATATTGATAGCGAATGTATCGTTTTATTAAAACACCTATTGGTGTACCGGCCCTCGCTAGTGAAACAAGAACAAGCTTCTTTCCTTTCGTTTTTATAATTTGCTCGGCTACTACACCGGCTGCAATGGCTAGCTTACGTTTGTATTGCTCGAGTGAAGCAAAAAATAAATCCATATAAGGTTTAGATGGTTTATATTCAATTGGAAGCATTTCAGAGTAATGTGTGCCTGATTGAATTGCTCGTTCTCTTTCTTCTGTTACGCTTTCTTCTATGACATCACTAATATCTTTTAATAGAAAAATAGCATCCTCTTTCGCATAACTACCGATAAGCTGTAATGTTTTGGGCTCGGTCATATTTCTTCACCCTCACTTTCTACTAAACCTTTAAATGAAACGATATGAATGAGCGGAATAACTGTTTGTAATTGTGTAAGAAGGGGATGGAAAGCATCTTCCTGTAAATCACGCTCTATAAAAAGAAAGACTTCATCGTAGTCCCCAGGCTGGATATTATAAAAATAACTTGTAACTACTTTATCTTCAGGGCTTTCATAGGAAAAACGACTATGAATAGCGTATTGTACATCACCCGCGTAAGGATGAATAGGACTTCGTGTTGTTGATTGATAGGAAATATTTTCTCCCATTTCAGCTGCGATTCGCATTGGAAGATACATAAGCTCGCCAGTTCCTAAGCAGAGTGTCTGTTGACCTTTTCGATTTTTCCTTAAATCATGACCAATCTTTTTAGCAAAAGAGTGGATACACTTTTGATCATCGGATGAAATGCCAAAACGTCCTGTGTAGTTTATGTAACTGACATCATGGTTTATAGATGTATAAGGTAAAATAGGACATGAAATCATATGTTTTTCTATCTTAGACTCTATTGATTTATAAACTGTCTCATCATGTGAAGAAGAAGTAGTAACAGGACTACCAATTACGTCGATTGAACCGCTTAATAGAGAAATCACATGAATCGTAATATCAAGTTCTTGCTCGAGTTCTGTAAATTGTTTTCGATGCGCATCTGAGCGCCAATCTAATAAAGAAGCAATAATATATTCTTTTCTTGGAAACTTTTCTTGAATAGATCGAATGATATTAAGTGCGGTTTTTCCTGTTGTCATTTCATCATCCACAAGGACGATGGGCTGTTCATTTTGAAAATAGCTTTTGTCCACATAGCAACGATGTGATGTCGCGTGAGAATGTTCCTCTTCGAATGTAATGATAGGATCGATTTGTGAGATCATCTCCCTTGTTGTATGAACATATTTTGCATTTTGAAAACATTGAAACATCGAGTGGCCTAATGCGGTAGCTGTTTCTGCAAATCCGATAAATAATACTTCTTTTTCTAGAGGGAATTGATACTGGAGAATTGCCTCTAGCTCATTATTGGTACTGTCTTTAGAAGAAATCAGGTTAAGAATTTCTTTTTGATATGGATGATTTGTACGATGTAGCACTTCCATATATCTTGCAGCAAGAGCACAGCCTCCAGCTAAAGAGATTGCAGGTAGAACAGGAAGATGTTTTCCTAAAATGGTACTCACAAATAAAAAGCCGCGCCTCTTATTCATTCTTGCGGCCATTTGAAATAGTTGATCTGGTAATAACAAATATGGATTATGTAGCATATCTATATGAACTGTTATTTTATTTAAAATGTGGTACGTGTACGTTTTGTTTTGGCTTTTCGGTAAGGAGATCGAAGAAAGTTTGTTGTTCATGTAGCACCCCATAAATATTAGATTTCAGAAGTGTTTTACGCGCCCAATTATAATGTGGCTTCACTTCATTCATTTTGTTAGAAAAGCTGCTTTTCATAACGCCGTTATACGTCTGAGCAGCTTCAAAAACAGCTTTTGCATCTAAATAATCTTCTAGTGTTACAACGTGCAAGGCTTGTACGAGTTTAATGTGAGAAGGATGAATGACCGTTTTTCCAATTAATCCATTTGCTTGATCGAGCAATACTTCATGAATGAGCCCGTCCTCATAACGATGAAGCATTTCCTCACGCATTGTTACTCCAGCGCTTCCGAATGATTTACGGAACGGTGTTTGCCGAAGCTGTGGTTTTAGTACGCGCTGCCTGTTTCCGAAGTACTCCCACACAGGACCAGATATAACGTATTCATCTGCCTTTCTAGAAAAAATATTAATAATATCAGAAATACAATCACGAATAACAGCAATATCATAGATTGTCGTATCTTTATTTCGGCGAATGCCAAATATGCCAGAAAAGTCGGTGGCACCAATTCGTACGTTCAAAATGAAAGCGCGATAAGAATCTAGGATTGCTTTAATTGCTAGTAACGTATCAATACGAGTTTCTTTATAAATAATTTCAGGAGACTCTAAAATAGGCATCCCGTAAAGTGAAAGTGAATATGTTTCGTTTATATCCTGTAGTTCATGAATGTAAGACATTCCGTTCGCAGGTGTGAATTTAGGAAAGACAAAACCGCTCATACAATGAACGGCGCTACCTAGTTCATGAATGAGTGAACGCATCTGTTTCGGTTCACGAATCCGGATAAAGAGAAGTGGCACGTCTGATGGAAGAAGCCTGTTTGCATCAATCATATGAGCCAGTAGTTGCATTTGTATGACGACATTTTGCTCGGCAAGTTTCACATCTCCATCACTAATGGAATCTTCTAAACAAAGTACGATTGATGTAGCACCTTCGTGCTTTTTCGCGGCAATATCCACTGCGATTGTATCCTTTGTACCAGGTGTGTATAGAGTAGCACCTAATGCGTAAGCCAATTGTTCTTTTGTGATATCTTTGGAAAAGGTTATTGGCTCTTGATAGAAAAGTTTTTTCTTTTCTTCAGAAGACAGATAGGAAAAATGCTTCAAGTTGTCACCACCTTATTTTGGACCTGCGACCCAGTTCATGTTCCATTTGTAATGCCGATCCATTTCTAGGTGCCCTCTAAAATATTTCACAAGCCTTTGTACTTTGAATGTCTCATCATTTACATTTTCGAGCATTGCAATTGCACATGTGTTGAAACCGTTACGGTGCTCATCCATTTTTACAATAATATCTGGGCCATTTTCCTGTTTTAATGTGACAATACCATCAACCTGTGACCAGTTAGCTACACCTTCATAAATATAAGAGAAAATTAATATTCTTTTTATTTCATGAATCATGTCTCCGTTAATACGTAAATTTTCTCCTTTATTTGAAGCACCTGTGCGATCGTCTTGATCTAAATGAATGTAAGGCTCGTTATAAAATGAACCAAATATATTTCCAAGTGGTTGTACAACACCTTTCCAACCATCTTTAAATTCAAACAAACAGCCTAAATCTAAATCTATTTGAGGGGAGCTATTTGCAGTTAAGGATGAAAAAATCCTTTTTGTTTTGGTGTACTTTGTTTACCCCAGTTTAAGTTCACTGCAATTTCGCCAAGAGGCTTGTCCGTTTTTTGTAAGTTGATCGTATCTCCAGATTTCCTTAATTCAATTTTAGAAAGGTTAATACTTTTTGAAATAGGAGAAGGTGCAGCGGTTGTCTTTGCAAAAAAATCAGGTGGTGTATGGGATAAACCAAATTGTTTAGAAAGTTCGATAAGTCCGCCTTGCACACCGCGACCGATGGCACCAAATTTCCATTCTCCTTTGTAACGATAGACTTCACAGGCGATTAGTGCAGTTTCGGATGAGAATTGTTCTTCTAGATTATAGCGGAACATTTCGTCATTGTTTGCGGAGTTTAGAATGCGGACGTAAGAGTGAGCTATTTGTCCAAATGTTTGCAGACGAGTTTGTGCTTCGTGAATCGTAATAGTGAAAATAATACGTTCAATATGAGATGGGAGTTTGGAAAGGGAGATGGAAATTTCCTCGTCATCGTCAGATCCTGCTCCTGTACGATTGTCTGATGAAAGTGTAATCGCATCTTGTAAAGCAGATTGCTGTTTATAAAATATAATATGGTCTGTTGTTGTTAAGCGTCCATTTGCATCTAATAAAAAAGCAGCAGCATCTAAATCGAATGCATGTGAATTTGAATTTGTAGGAAGATCCCAGCCGAGACCTATTTTTATATGAGTTAATGTAGGATTTGTTTTTGTTAAATCTACCTTTTGTCCTTTACATAACTGTAGGGGCATTTTGATTTCACCTCTTTTAGAATAGTTAATCCAATCGTAACATGCTAAGAAAAGTTTTCCAATTTAGTATTTTTAAAATTTACAAACTTTTCGAAAATAAAGTGAGATAATAAGATAAATGTAGAAATTTGTTAGGGAATTGTTTTTTTTGAAAGGAAGAAGAAAAATGAATATACACAAACTAACAGAGGCAGAAGCAAAAGAAATCAATACATGGCAGTATGAGGAACTATATTCGTTATACAGCTTTTCAGGCAGTGAAGAGACAATAGAAGAACTATTAGATGGTACATATTATGGCTGTTGTAATGAACATGGAGAATTAATAGGTTATTTTTGTTTTGGTGAAAACGCACAAGTGCCAGGGGGAAGAGATGCGGAGTTATACGTGGGAGAAGATACTGTAGATATTGGGCTTGGAATGAAGCCAGAGCTAACGGGGCGGGGGCTGTCTCTTATACACATCTGACGCTGCCGACGA
>NZ_JAEHBX010000061.1:0-29335 GCF_016483395.1 Bacillus cereus group sp. N21 | reverse complement strand
CGTGGTGTAGTGGTTAACATGCCTGCCTGTCACGCAGGAGATCGCCGGTTCGACCCCGGTCGGGACCGCCATTTATACAAAGAAAAGAACGAAACAACTTGTTTCGTATTTTTTTATTTATTTTTAAGAAAACTTATAAAGACAGTCAATCTTACCCTTAGGACAACTCCTAAGGTCTTTTTTATATGTTCAAAATGAAACAAAGTGAAAAAATCTGTATAATAAAGAGCAGAGAATATTGTGAGTAAGGTAGGTGAAACCTTTGAATAAATATGAAATAACGACAACTTCTTCTGAAGAGACACAGAACTTATCAGAAAGGCTAGGACAACTTGTTAGGGAACAAGATGTACTTGTTTTAGAAGGCGATCTTGGTGCTGGCAAGACAACGTTTACGAAAGGTCTTGCAAAAGGCCTTGGTGTGAAACGAGTTGTAAATAGTCCGACATTCAATATTATTAAAGAGTACAAAGGGAGATTACCGCTATATCATATGGACGTGTATCGTTTAGCGGAAAGTGAAGAAGATTTAGGGTTTGATGAGTATTTTTATGGTGAAGGTATAACAGTAGTAGAATGGGCTCATTTAATTGAATCTTTTCTGCCAAATGAGAAATTAAAAATAAGCTTGTTCCATACAGGTGATGATACAAGAAAAATTGTGTTAGAGCCAAGTGGTGAACGCTATATTAGATTATGTGAGGAGCTATTACAAGATGAAAGTACTAGCAATTGATACTTCAAATTATGTAATGGGGATTTCTCTTATTGATGGAAATACTGTTGTCGGAGAAATCATTACGAATTTAACCAAAAATCATTCTGTACGCCTTATGCCGGCTGTAGAACAACTTCTGAAGGAATGTAATATAAAGCCGAAAGAGCTAGATAAAATCATCGTAGCGGCTGGTCCTGGATCTTATACAGGAGTTCGAATTGGTGTGACTGTTGCAAAAACATTAGCTTGGTCGTTGCAAATACCGATTGTCGGTGTGTCTAGCTTAGAAGTAGTGGCTGCGAATGGAGCGAATTTCCAAGGGGTTATTTGTCCATTGTTTGATGGACGTCGCGGACAAATTTATACGGGCTTGTATACATATAAAGAAGAGCAGTTATCTTCTGTAGAAGAGGATCGAATTATTCTTATTATTGATTGGTTACAGATGTTAAAAGATAAGGGGCAACCTGTTTTATTTATCGGCAATGATGTAGAACAACATAAAGAAACGATTGTAGAATATTTAGGAGATCGAGCTGTGTTTGCTTCTTTTACAAAGAACAACCCAAGACCAAGTGAGCTAGCATTTTTAGGATTACAAAAAGAGGAGCAAAGTGTGCATACATTTGTTCCGAGCTACCTCCGTTTAGCGGAAGCAGAAGCAAAATGGCTAGAAAGTCAAAAAAAATAGGGGTTATCAAAATGGATATTACATTTAGAAAGATGACGACTGATGATATTGCTCAAATTGTAGTAATTGAAGAAGCGTCATTCCCAACTCCTTGGACTGCTGATGCATTTTATCGTGAATTGACGATGAATGAATATGCACATTATGTCGTAATCGAAAAAGATGGTGTGGTAATTGGATACTGTGGATTGTGGATTATTATTGATGAATCACATATTACGAACATAGCCATTTTGCCAGAATATCGCGGTCAAAAACTTGGAGATGCTTTGCTGAAAGAAGTAATGGATCAGGCAAAAGAAATGGGAGCAAAAACGATGACACTTGAAGTACGAGTGTCAAATGAAGTAGCGAAGCAGTTATACCGAAAGTATGGATTCCAAAATGGTGGGATTCGTAAACGATACTATACAGACAATTATGAAGATGGTCTTGTAATGTGGGTGAATATATAATGGAAAAAAATACGATTATACTTGGTATTGAAACGAGCTGTGATGAAACGGCTGTAGCGGTTGTTAAAAATGGAACAGAAATAGTGGCAAATATTGTTGCTTCACAGATTGAGAGCCATAAGCGTTTTGGCGGAGTTGTGCCGGAAATTGCATCTCGTCATCATGTAGAACAAATTACAGTTGTATTAGAAGAAGCATTAAAGGAAGCGAACATTACATTTGAAGATATTGATGCAATTGCTGTGACGGAAGGGCCAGGTTTAGTAGGGGCACTTTTAATTGGTGTAAATGCAGCTAAAGCAGTTGCCTTTGCTCATAATATTCCTCTTGTTGGTGTTCATCATATTGCTGGGCATATTTACGCGAATCGCTTAGTAAAAGAACTACAATTCCCTTTGTTGTCACTTGTTGTGTCTGGCGGGCATACAGAGCTTGTTTATATGAAAGAGCATGGTTCGTTTGAAGTAATTGGCGAAACGAGAGATGATGCGGCAGGAGAAGCATATGATAAAGTTGCACGTACATTATCTATGCCATATCCAGGTGGTCCTCATATTGACCGTCTTGCTCATGAAGGACAACCAACGATTGATTTACCACGTGCATGGTTAGAACCAGATTCGTATGATTTTAGCTTTAGTGGACTGAAATCAGCAGTTATCAACACTGTGCATAACGCAAAACAACGTGGAGAAGAAATCGCACCAGAAGATTTAGCAGCTAGCTTCCAAGCGAGTGTAATAGATGTACTAGTAACAAAAGCAGCACGTGCTGCAGAAGCGTATGATGTAAAACAAGTGCTTCTCGCTGGTGGTGTTGCAGCGAATAAAGGACTTCGTGCACGTTTAGAGGAAGAGTTTGCAAAAAAAGAAGAAATCGAGCTCATTATTCCACCGTTATCTTTATGCACAGATAATGCAGCAATGATTGCAGCAGCAGGAACTATTGCATATGAGCAAGGAAAACGTGCAACATTGGCTTTAAATGCAAATCCAGGATTAGATATTGAAGCATAATTATACACATAATTAACCACAACTTGTGGATAAAACCCATATTATCTGTTGATAATATGGGTTTTATTGTGAATATTAAATGTGTATAATTTTTTTGTGATTTGTGGATAATGTGGAAAAGTTATTTTTGTGTTTATATGATAAAGGTGGATATGTGCATAAGGTTGTGGATAACACTATTGAGGTCAGACCTTCGACCATAATCTTTTGTATTGAAAAATAAACAAGGTAGTTGAATGGCTTTCAACTACCTTGTTTTTATCATATAAATATATAAGGGTTATACATGTAACTCTTCCCATTCCGCCATAAACTGCTCTAATTTTTCTTGTTTTGTTTGCTTTGCTGTTGTAATCTCACTAGCTCGTTCGTAGTC
Organism: Bacillus cereus group sp. N21; assembly: GCF_016483395.1. Classification (NCBI taxonomy): domain Bacteria; kingdom Bacillati; phylum Bacillota; class Bacilli; order Caryophanales; family Bacillaceae; genus Bacillus; species Bacillus cereus group sp. N21. The sequence continues at coordinate 26,079 of NZ_JAEHBX010000061.1, read as the reverse complement.
AGCATATACTTCAGGCAGACAAAGCTCCTCTTCTAATTGTTCAATTTCTTCTTCTAAATTTGCAATGTTTTGTTCAATTTCTTCAATCTTACGGATGCGTTGGCGTTCTGACTTCTTACGTTCTTTTTCTTCAAGGTAATTTAATTTTTCTTGAGCGATAGTTTTTTGGACTGGTGCATCCTCTTCTTGTTGTTCAAATTCCGCACGTTCAATCATTTCATTTTTCTTTTCAATATAGTAGTCATAGTCACCTAAATATTCTTGTGCACCACCTGTTGATAACTCAACAACTGTAGTTGTGACACGGTTAATGAAATAGCGATCATGGGAAACGAATAAAAGAGTCCCAGGATAATCAATTAAGGCATTTTCTAAAATCTCTTTACTATTTAAATCGAGATGGTTTGTTGGCTCATCGAGAATCAGTAAATTAGATTTTTGCATCATCAATTTTGCTAGAGCTAATCGTGCTTTTTGACCACCACTTAAGGAAGATACTGGCTTTAATACATCGTCCCCTGTGAATAAAAAGTTACCGAGTATCGTGCGAATTTCTTTTTCTGACTCTAGCGGATAATTATCCCATAGTTCGTTTAAAACACGCTTAGATGATGTTAAGTTTGCCTGTTCTTGATCATAATATCCAATAGATACATTTGAACCGAAAGAAACTTCACCACTTAACGTCTTTAATTTATTCACAATTGATTTTAATAATGTAGATTTCCCAATACCATTTGGACCAACTAGTGCGACACTATCACCGCGGGTTAAGCGCATATTTACATGTTCAATAATCGGTTCTTTGTCATATCCAATTGAAACATCCTTTATTTGTAATACATCGTTTCCGCTTTGTTTTTCGATATCAAAGTGGAAGGATGCTGATTTAGAATCACCTAATGGTCTAGTTAGTAATTCCATTCTGTCTAACTGCTTCCGACGACTTTGTGCACGTTTTGTTGTAGATGCACGGGCAATGTTCTTTTGGACAAAGTCTTCTAGTTTAGCAATTTCCTCTTGTTGTTTCTCATAACGCTTCATTTCCTGCTCATGTAGTGCAGCTTTTAAATCTAAATATTTACTGTAGTTACCAACATATCGTCTGCTTTCTTTATTAGAAATTTCATATACTTGTGTAACAAGCTTGTCTAAAAAGTAGCGATCGTGGGAAACGATTAAAATAGCTCCAGGATAGCCTTGTAAATATTGTTCAAGCCATGTTAATGTATCGATATCTAAATGGTTTGTTGGTTCGTCCAAGATGAGTAAGTCTGGTTTTGTTAGCAGTAGTTTCCCAAGAGCAAGTCTTGTTTTCTGTCCACCACTTAACGTAGAAATCGTTGTTTGGTGTGTTTCAACCGGAAAACCAAGTCCACTTAAAATGGAGCGAATATCAGCTTCATATTGATAACCACCTTGATCTTTGTAGTCTAACTGTAATTGATCATAATCAGCGAGTAATTTCTCGTACGTAGCAGCATTTGAAAAGTTCTCTTCCTTACCCATGTCTAGCTCTAACCTTCGAAGCTTCTTTTCCATTTGCTGCAGATGAGTAAAGACAGTAAGCATTTCATCCCAAATTGTTAAAGAAGTTTCTAAACCAGTATTTTGGGCCAAGTATCCAATTGAAACATCTTTTGGTTTTATAATTTCTCCACCATCGTGAGATAATTCACCGGCAATTATTTTTAATAATGTAGATTTTCCAGCACCATTTCGACCAACTAGTGCAATGCGATCTTTTGTTTGAACTTCCAATTTAATGTTTGCAAGAATTGTTTCAGCACCGTATAATTTTGAAAGCCCATTCACTTGTAATAAAATCAATGTTTTCACCTCAAATAATTTCTTAACTTTGCCATGTTTATATTTCTCAATCATACTAAAAATAGTGTATAGTTTAAAATAAGAGAGAAGTCTTCTCTCTATTATACAAGGAAAGTCATAAGTGCTAAACTTCTGTATTTGTTTTAAATCTGTGAACAAAGATAGGAAGAGAGGAGAGGTTATATGGATCAGCAAAAGATTCCACAGGCCACTGCCAAACGATTGCCTCTATACTATCGATTTATCCAAAACTTATCTCTTTCTGGTAAGCAGCGTGTTTCATCGGCTGAATTGAGTGAAGCTGTAAAGGTAGATTCAGCAACAATTCGGAGAGATTTTTCATATTTTGGAGCGTTAGGGAAAAAGGGATATGGATATAATGTGAATTATTTACTATCATTCTTCCGAGAAACGCTTGATCAAGATGATATAACACGTGTAGCACTTATTGGAGTGGGTAATTTAGGGACCGCTTTCTTACATTACAATTTCACCAAAAATAATAATACAAAGATTGAAATGGCATTTGATGTCAATGAAGAGAAAGTTGGAAAAGAAATCGGAGGAATTCCTGTATATCATTTAGATGAATTAGAAGAGCATTTAACAAATGATATACAAGTGGCAATATTAACAGTACCTGCTACTGTTGCACAGGCTGTAGCAGATCGATTGGCCGAAACAAATATACACGGAATTTTAAATTTTACACCAGCACGATTAAATGTTTCAGAAAATATAAGAATTCACCATATTGATTTAGCTGTAGAATTACAAACACTCGTTTATTTTTTGAAAAATTATCCACAATAAAACGCAGAGGAAATCCCTCTGCGTTTTATTGTTGCTTTTTCTTTGTAAATTTGACTAAGATAAGTCGAAGTGCCAAATTAAAATCAATTGTTGCCATAGCAGCAAATAGCAGTGTCCCAAAGTTCCAAATTGTATCTGTAACGTTCGTAATTGCGAAACGTGTAAAGACACAACCAAGAAGGAAATACAGTGCTGCCATGAACAATGGTGAGTTCCTCATATTTAAAATCCTCCGATAAATCCTTGCATTTTTTCTGCTTCTTTAATCATTTCTTGTATTTGTTCGTTACTTACTAGTACTTGGGCTATTGCAACTAATGTATTCATCGCAACATGTGCCATAATAGGAACGATAATTCGCTTTGTTTTTACATATAAAAAGGCGAATACAAGCCCCATGGAAGTGTATACCAATAAGTGTGTAAAATCAAAGTGAATTGCTGCAAATACAAGTGAGCTAATAATAGCAGCGATAAAGAAGTTGAATTTCTTATACAATGTACCAAATAAAATTTTTCTAAAGACAATTTCCTCTAAAATAGGCCCTATTATTGATATAACAATAAGGAACCATGGGGTGGTCCGTGCTATTTCCATCAAGCGAGATGTGTTCTCAGATCCAGGTTTAATGCCCAATAAACGCATTTCGATTGTGCCTGCAATTGTTTGAGAAAAGAAAGCTAAAAAGAAACCGATAAAGATCCAACCGATTGTGGCAGGAATACTGGCGCGTTTTGTATCGAAACGGCTTTCGCGAATATCTGTTCGAAGTAGTAAAAGTACAATACATAATGCAATGAAAAAGCTAATAATTGCCCAGTGACCAGTCAGTAGCTGCATTTTTTCTTCTCTGGTGAACCCCCTATTATCATATAGTCCGGTTTTCAAAAGAAGCGGTAATCCAACAATACCTGATAATTGCATAAGAATGTATGTAACTATAATCCACCAATATTGTTTTTTCAAATTGGTTAACCATCCTTTCTAACTCTAGTTTATGAGATAAGGCGGGATAACATGTAAACATCCAGCCGGGGATACGTAATAACCATTCATATTATTATTTTTTTGTAAATCTTTCTTTGAAAATGAAATAGGAGACAGGAAAAAGCTGTACCTATAGAGAAAATAACTTATGGCATCTTTCATATTGTAACATACGATAAGTGAAAACGCCGATTCATATATATAAGGCTTTCGCGAGAATGGTTGCAACGATAACAGAATGATTTTTCTTAGGAAGTTATATAAAAAAAGTTTATATAGCAATTTGCGAAAAAATTATGATTTTTTTACTTGCAAAAGAAAATTAGATTATTTATTATTATAAGTGTGTTAGCACTCGAGGTCATTGAGTGCTAATAAAGAAAATTTACATAGAAAAATGAGGAGGTTATTGTTCATGCTAAAGCCATTAGGTGATCGCGTTGTAATTGAGCTTGTTCAAGCAGAAGAAAAAACAGCAAGTGGTATTGTATTACCAGAAACTGCAAAAGAAAAACCACAAGAGGGTAAAGTTATTGCAGTAGGTACTGGTCGAGTGCTTGAAAATGGTGAGCGTGTTGCTTTAGAGGTAGCAGCAGGTGATCTTATCATCTTCTCAAAATATGCAGGTACTGAAGTGAAATATGAAGGTACAGACTACTTGATTTTACGTGAAAGTGACATTTTAGCAATTATCGGTTAATTATATACATTTTAAAAATCCAAGGGGGTCAATTATTATGGCAAAAGATATTAAATTTAGTGAAGAAGCACGTCGTTCGATGCTTCGCGGTGTCGACACTCTTGCAAATGCAGTAAAAGTAACGCTTGGACCAAAAGGTCGTAACGTTGTACTTGAGAAAAAATTCGGTTCACCACTTATTACAAATGATGGTGTAACAATTGCGAAAGAAATCGAATTAGAAGATGCTTTCGAAAACATGGGTGCAAAATTAGTAGCAGAAGTTGCTAGCAAAACAAATGACGTAGCTGGTGACGGAACAACAACTGCAACTGTATTAGCACAAGCTATGATTCGTGAAGGTTTAAAAAACGTAACAGCTGGCGCGAACCCAATGGGTCTTCGTAAAGGTATCGAAAAAGCGGTTGTTACAGCAATTGAAGAATTAAAAACAATTTCTAAACCAATCGAAGGTAAATCTTCTATCGCACAAGTAGCTGCTATTTCATCAGCTGACGAAGAAGTAGGTCAATTAATTGCAGAAGCAATGGAGCGCGTTGGTAACGACGGCGTTATTACTTTAGAAGAATCTAAAGGATTCACAACAGAATTAGATGTAGTAGAAGGTATGCAATTTGATCGTGGATATGCATCTCCTTACATGATTACTGATTCTGACAAAATGGAAGCAGTACTTGATAACCCATATATCTTAATCACTGACAAAAAGATTTCTAACATTCAAGAAATCTTACCAGTGTTAGAGCAAGTGGTACAACAAGGTAAACCACTTCTTATCATTGCAGAAGATGTAGAAGGTGAAGCATTAGCTACATTAGTAGTGAACAAACTTCGTGGTACATTCAATGTAGTAGCTGTTAAAGCTCCTGGATTTGGTGACCGTCGTAAAGCAATGCTAGAAGATATCGCGATCTTAACTGGCGGTGAAGTGATCACTGAAGAATTAGGACGCGACTTAAAATCAGCTACAGTTGCATCTTTAGGACGCGCTGGCAAAGTTGTTGTAACGAAAGAAAACACAACTGTAGTTGAAGGTGTAGGTAACACAGAACAAATCGAAGCTCGCATCGGTCAAATCCGTGCACAATTAGAAGAAACAACTTCTGAATTCGATCGTGAAAAATTACAAGAGCGTCTTGCTAAACTTGCAGGAGGCGTAGCAGTAATTAAAGTAGGTGCAGCAACCGAAACTGAGTTAAAAGAGCGCAAACTTCGCATTGAAGATGCACTTAACTCAACTCGTGCAGCAGTAGAAGAAGGTATTGTTGCAGGTGGTGGTACTTCACTTATGAACGTATACACTAAAGTAGCTTCTATTTCAGCTGAAGGTGACGAAGCAACAGGTATCAACATTGTACTTCGTGCATTAGAAGAGCCAGTTCGTCAAATCGCAATCAACGCTGGTCTAGAAGGATCCGTTGTTGTAGAACGCTTAAAAGGCGAAAAAGTAGGCGTTGGTTTCAACGCAGCAACTGGCGAATGGGTAAACATGCTTGAGTCTGGTATCGTAGACCCAGCAAAAGTAACTCGTTCTGCACTTCAAAACGCGGCATCTGTTGCAGCTATGTTCTTAACAACTGAAGCTGTAGTTGCTGACAAGCCAGAACCAAATGCACCAGCAATGCCTGACATGGGCGGCATGGGCATGGGCGGTATGGGCGGAATGATGTAATTTAGGTGTAAAAACCTTTTTATATCAACGTTTATGAGCTTTTACACCTAATATAGTGTCCGAAAAAGTGACCGATATTAGTCAATAAGATTTTTAGAGAGGTCTTTCATTAAGTTACTAAACTTATTGGAAGCCTCTTTTTTTATGTTCTTTGTCATGTGTGCATATATGTCCATTGTTGTATTAATATCTGAATGTCCTAATCGTTCTTGTATCTCTTTTATGTGTACATTTGCCTCAATTAACAAAGACGTATGAGTATGTCTAAATGAATGAGGTGTTACTTGTTTCTGAATAGATGTCTTCTTAAGTAGTCGCTGCATTCTAATTGATAAATGCTTAATTGTCTTAGGATAGCCCTCATTGGTTGAAAAAATAAAATCATTGTCTTTATAAAACGGCTTGTTATCTGTTATTATTTTTTCTTGTTGTTGTTTGTGTTGCTTGAGCATAGCAACTAAAAGAGGGTCTATTGTTATAGTACGAATGGAACCCTCTGTTTTTGGTGTCAGTAATGTATATTTTAACTTGTTGTTTGATGGATTGTAGTAAGTTTTTATAACTCTTAGTGTATGTTCTTCAAAATCAATATCAGACCATTTTAAAGCAATCATTTCACCTATTCGTAAGCCAGTATACGCTAGCATAGTAAAAGCTAATAAGTCACCTTCTAATCCATCATTTTTAGTAATCGTTAGAAATTCCTCTAACTCTTCTTTTTCAAGAAACTTTTCATGAATTTCATTAACTTGTTCAAGATCAGAGACAGTTTTCTTTTTCTTAGGGAGTTTAATTCCTTTAGTTGGTATATCCTTAATCAATTTATTTTCTTGAGCATACACAAAAACCATGTTAGTAGATGAATGAATACTTGAAATATAGTTGGAACTGAAAGTATTTGCTAACTTATCTATTGTGTCCTGGTATGCTTTTTTAGTGATTTTTTGAATAGGTACTTGTCCAAAATCATCAATAACACGATCTAAAGCAATTTTTCTTGCTCTTATGCTACTTACTTTTGCACCTTGAGATTCATAATGCTTTAACCAATCCTTACACATTGTTTCGAAGGTTATTTTTAATGGTTCGATATATTCCCCATTATGAAATTGTCTTTCGAATAAAGCGGCTGCAAGTTTTGCATCTTTTTGAGTTAAAAAACCAGATTTACTCTTTTTTATTTCTTTTCCCGTTATGGGATCAGTACCCATATATGCACGGAACGCCCACTTTTTTCCCTTTTTATAGATGTATGCCATGAGATCACCTTTTTTTATTGGGTTTATTATTTTAATAAAAAATTGCCGAAGTAGGCAAGATATAGCAAGATTTAAAATTATCCTTTAAGTTTATTTCAAAAATCTCGGAATTAATTGTTGTTTTAAAAGTTAAAGTTGAATCTAAAAAACCAAAATATAAATTATCTTTATAAACAATACTGATATGCGTTTCTTTGAAATATTTGTTTAGAAAATCCTGTTTAAATTCAGGGAAATAATGTATTAACAAGTCACAGTTTTTTGTTAATAAATCACATTTGTTGTTGTTATTCACACGAACTAAAATTTCAAAGTGATTTTCTTTAGAAGGGAAAGGAGAATTTTTCATTTTGTAATACAGGTGTTGTTTTGGTTTCATATTTTCCAAATTGACATTTAAGTTTCCAACATTCTTAATGAATGCTTCTTCTTCTATTGGAAAAGCAAAAGTATCTGTATAGGGAAACTCATTATTAACTAATGTCTCCAAAACGCTCACAATATCCTGAATACTACGAAATAGTTTTATTTTATCTTCAAAGGAAAAATGTTTTGCATTTTCAAACACCTCATCTACTAAACTTAACTTTTCAAATGATGATGTTTCTGATTGTATAATTTCATAAACTTGTTTCTTTAAGTCTTTATGATTTGAAATTAATTTTAAATAGTTGTTTACTTCCTTTTGAAAATCAACTTTCCATTGAGGAATTTTGCTATTAATAGCTTTTTTAACTTCTTCTATATTTGAAATCTTTATATTATTTTGCTCTAACTCATGGGCTAATTTACGAATTTCTAGAGCAGGTATAATGGACGGAAGAAATTTTTCTCCATCAGGAAAAAATTTTTCTAAGTTATTAAAAATGAAATTTTCCATATTTCCATATAGTAGATCATCAATTGTTATATCGCCTATTTCAGAAATTATTTTTATTCTTTTATTATTTGGTAATGTGCTTCCTTTTTCCCACTTTGAAACAATGCTTTTTCCGGCATTATCAACAAGCTTACCGAATTCTTCTAATGTCAATCCTTTATCTCTTCTTATTTCAGCAATCCTCATGCCTACTGCTTTTTTATCTATGTCCATTTAGTTTCACCTCTTGAAACAAATTATAATATACCTAAATAAAAAAAGAAACATCAAGTTTCATAAAGTGTCATTTTATTGTTGACTAATGGAAAAAGGACTGTTACTATTGAGGTGTCATAAAGTTTCATTTGGGTGGAAGGAGGGGGAATCTTGAAAATAAAACCTGAAGGTTATAGAAAATTAATTGGTTTAACACAGAAGGAATTAGCGGAACTTTTCGGAGTATCTGTTCAGGCTTTAAGAAGAAAAGAAAAAGGTGTTACAGCGTATAAAGATAGAGAAAAAGTAATTTTAAGAGATTTAATTAGGGAAAAAGGTCTATCTAAAATAACTATTGACGAAATTTTTTTTACATAAAATGTGTCATAAAGTTTCATAGAGGAGGTGATCTAAATTGTTAAATGTTCAGATTGATGAAAAGATGGTTAATTCAATGTTGGAAAAAGCTATTAATGAAAAAATTGAGGAATTAGCCAAAGAAAAATACTTTTTAACTTATAAAGAGTTGTCCGAGTATCTAAACATTAGCAAACCGACCATTGAAGAGCGGTTAGTCAAAAATGGATTACGATACTACAAAGTCGGGACCAAATATTTGTTTAAGAAAAATGAAGTAGATGAATTTTTGGATGATATGACTTCAAATATGAATGCTACTAATAACGATATAAAGCTGTATAAAAATAAGAAGTAGGAAATATCATCATTTTTCAGATTACATAAGAGGAGAGAAAAATATGGATCAGTTAACAGTAAATGAACAACCAAATTTAAAAAATTTCACAAGTGAACTTGATGGTGAATTAGGATCGCTGGGAGTAAGCGTTGCGACTTTAACAGATGTAGAAGTTCTTTTAGCACACTTAGTAGAGGATATGGATACGGCGGTATACAAAGGTGAGGAAATTTATTGTTTTCGTGGATTTCATAGAAAGCTAAGAGTGTATTGGCGTTTATTAAACCATACTATTGGCGATTTAAATAAAGAATATGAAAAGGTAGATGAAATTAAAGATGGATTATTCAAAGAGGTTGTGAAACAAAGTGAAAAAAGAAAATAAAAAAAGATATATGAACGGCGAATTCATATATCCTCAAGAACAATTATTTATCTACTTATATTTTAACATTGAGTTCGTCTTGTGACAAGGGAGGTGAGAAGTTGTTATCTACAGCAGCGAATTATACAGAAACAATTAACAACATAATGCCTGGAGCGAAAATTATTAAGCTTACTGGATATGCAAAGGGCAATGAAGAGTATCAAAAAGCAAAAACACCAGTAGGTTCTTGGAAAACCACGCATTCATTAGATTGTGACAAAATTGATGGATGGCTGGATCAAGGTGGTTGGATAGGGTGCGTAGTTCCAAAAGACATTTTCATTGTCGACATTGACGATTCTAAAGAAGGTCAGTTGCTAAGGGAATTACTTGAAGGAGAAAACATTCATCATCATTTAATTAAAACTCCTAATGGCTGGCAGTTTATATTCAAAGGTGAAACGGATTTAACGAAAAAAGAAGGTCAGTATCAGAATTACGTTAATCATTTAGGGTTAACACAAGATACACGTGCAGCGGAAAAGGGTTATATCGTATTCCCGACCGAAAATACAGAAGGGCGTTATCTAGTTACCCAAAGTCTAGAAAAATTGGACGAGCTTCCACAGTTCTTATATAAAGCATGGAATGGTGCGAAAACACCTTCACCTATGGGTTATCCATATGAAACTAATGGTTCACGTGATGGGGATTTTTATGATTTAGCCAGAAGGCTATTAATTTGTAAGGTGAGTAAAAAGGAAGTATTGTCCAGTCTTAAATTGGCTCACAAATACTTTGTTTCCTTCAAAAAAGGATTTTTGATTAAGGATATTACAAAGGTTGTTAATTCGGCCTATAAGAAGGTAAATGAAGAAAAAACGGATGATGGAATAACAAACGAGAATGAGAAAAAGCGAGAGGATTCTATCAATTCTGTACGTATTCCATCTCCTTATAAAGTAAAGAATAATGCTTTATATAGAGTGGAAACTAAGATCAAGAATGGTGAAGTTGATGAACGGGAAATCATGGTTGCTAGGCATGTTCCGATTCTTAAAAGAGAGCTACATAATGTTGAACGTCAACAATTGTATTATGAGTTAACTTGGAATGATAGAGGAAAGATCGTTAACGAGATTGTTCCAGCTGGAGCATTGGCCACTAAAAAGGAAATGATGCCATTAGCAGATAAAGGATTTCCTTCAAATGATAACAATATAAAGCAGTTAATAGATTACTTTGATAAGGTTTTAGCGTTTACTGAGATTGATAGAGGGCTCATGGTAGAACGTCTAGGTTATGTGAAAAGTGGTTTGGCCCATCCATTACTAGCGACAGATTATGAAATACTTCCTAACGATCAAGGAGAGCAGCAACTTTTTGAATCATTCCAAGTAGCTGGGACAGTCCAAGGATGGATAGATGAAGTATTTAATCGTATTAAAGCCCATCCGAGAGCATTATTTTTTGTACTAGCCTCTTTTGCTAGTGTACTACTTCATGATTTAAAAATAGATCCTTTCATTGTGGATCTTTCTAGTGGAACCTCAAAAGGGAAAACAAGTGTATTAAAAGTTGCAGCTAGCGTATGGGGGACAAGTGAACTTGTTAATGAATTTAACGCAACTAAAGTCAGTATTGAACGAAAAGCGGCCTTTTTAAATAGTTTCCCGTTGCTAATGGATGATAGCCGTAAAGCAGATGAAAGATTACTTCAATCTATTGTTTATCACTTCAGTGGAGGGAAATCAAAAGGTAGGGGTTCTCTTAGTGGTTCGCAAAGAGAAAGTACATGGAAAAATATCATGTTAACTACTGGAGAAGTAAGTCTAAATGAATATGCATCTAAAGCTGGGGGAGCCGCCGCTCGAATTGTGAGTTTAAATGATAGCCCATTTGAAGGCGTAGATTATATATTCTTCGCTGATTTATATAAGGGTTTAGAAACGAATTATGGGGTCATCGGTTTAGAGTTTTTAAAACAGTACCAAGTACGTAAGAAAGAGTTGCTTCCATCATTTTATAAATTTAAAGATTTTTATATGAATAAAGCACAGGGAAATGAAGTTTTAACAAGATTATCTCTTTATTACGCAACAGTCCATTATGCAGGTAGACTCCTAAAAGAATTTTTCAAGGTTAGTTTAGATCTTGAGCAACTGGACAAACTCTTTGATGAAATTGCCCAAGAAAATAAGGCAATAGATAAACCAAAAGAACTATTGAATGAAATTTTAACTTACTTGGATAGTAATAGGGATGGTATTTATTATGACTATGCTCCAAAAAATATCAAAGCAATTTATAAGTTTAGTTCAATTTGTTTAACACCATCTTTTTTAAAAGAGTTCTTAGGGCCAGAAGAAAAAAGGACTAGAAAAGAGTGGTTGAAAAGGGAATTTACTGTTCCTAATGTTTTAGATGGGAAAGCAGTTGATTATCAAAAAATTAGTCATAAAGGGCGGAAAATCAATGCTGTGACTATAAATAAAGAGATTGTTCAACAATTGGGTTTTGATTTTGAAGAAAATCCACCTAATAACTAAGGAGTACCAAGAGTACTAAGAAAATAAAGTTAATTTTATAGGTTTGGTACTCCTAAAAACATTGATATAGCAAGGGTCTAATACGAATAGTACTAAAAGTACCAAGAGTACTAAGAAAATAAATATATATTGTATAGAAAAAACTAAAATATATTTTCTATAACTTTTTTTCTATTAATCCTATATATATGTACTTTGAAAAAACGTGGTACTTTTGGAACTTTAAGAACTAAATAAGAGGATATATTGATATGACAATGTTTTTGTGGAAGTACTAAATAAGAAATGTGATGGAACTGTCTAGAACTCTTGGTACTAATCAAATGAAAAAGGATGGTAGAAATGGCAACTAAAAAAGCTCCAATCGTATTAGCAATAGAAAGAGATGCAGCAGGGAATCTTAGTACATGGTGTAGTTACTGTTCTAAATTTCATCATCATAGTGCAAGCGAGGGGCATAAGGTATCCCATTGTATAAACGAAGATAGTCCTTACATTCACACAGGTTATGTCCTTAAGAGGATGAAACTATCGGGTAAAGAGATTGTAACCAAAGAGTAAAACTAAGTAGGTGATATGTAATTGGTTTCTTTAAAAGGTTATCAAAGACTAGATGAAGATATCGCTTATTTGGAATACAAGTTAAATAGAATAAAGGCTGAATTAAAACGTCAGAGGGATTGGGGTAAAGATATAGTATCCGTTGATCCAGGCGATGAGGAAATAGAAAAGAGACTGGACCAACTGAAGAGGGAGCTCACATATAAGAAAGAACAATTGCAACAGCTTGTTGACTTAGTGAGTAAGTTCAGAGGTTTAGAAAACAAGATACTTAAGTTGAAATATATTGATGGAATGACGTTAGAAGGCATAGGAATCAAATTAAAGTATAGTCCAAGCTATATTAAACAAAAGCATGCTGAGATTATGAGAATAATCAAGTTTGCAGAGAGATTAAAGGCAGGAGGATGAGAACTGTGGAAGGTATTGAGCAAAATGTAAGCATAGATCTATTTGGACATGTAGAACGCATTCGATTTAAAGATAGTAAGTTGATTTTATTCTCATTTATCGATGATAGACGTGGAGAATTGCTTTGTGCAGCTTATAAGGATGAAAGTATCCTTTATTACCATATTGAAAGGGATAAAAGATACCATTTACAGGTGAATTTGAAGGGATTTATGAAAGAAGCTGAAAATGGTGAAACGTACCTAAACAATGGTTTGTACGTCAAAAAAGTTTATGTAGAAAAAGAATAAATTTATAACCCCCCCTATCAAAAATAAAAGACAAGCATGCTTTGGGAGATAGGTGAGAGGGAGGCGAGTGTGCACCCCGGAAAGATTTTAAAAAAATAAAGGGGGGTGTTTTACGACGAAAAGAGCTAAAAACATAGGTATATCAAGGGTGGAGGCTTGTTGTACTTCATTGGTTGTACTACTAACATTATTGAAAAAAGTGGGGATGGTATACCTTTATTTTGTCGATAATTGTCGGATTTAACTAAAAAGGGGGGTGAATAAAGTGATAGAGAAGTGTCTGCAATCTATACTTGATAAATTAAGTAAAAAGGAACGATCCAAATTAGATATGCTTATTCAAAAATACAATACTGCAGTTGAAGAGGGAGATCCTGCACATCATCAACTGTGTATGGAACTAGTCGAAGCATATCAAAATATTAAATCGGAACAGGATAAATACTAGTTTTATAGCAAAAGTAATAGATCATCAAATTTATTGAAAGGAGGTGTAAAAAATGATTAGACATTATGAAAGTGCATCTAAATTCCACGAATCTAGAGATATGACGGAATTAAAGAATCTAATAAAAAGAAGGAAAGGCCAGGTTTGGGAAAGACGAAACGGAGTATGGAGGCAGTTAGACAAACGAGAGCAGCTACTTAAACAAATCGATAATATGTTAGTGAAATTTAAATAAGTACAAAAAAGCATAGGGTGTTCTGGACCAACATCCTATGCTCAATCAAAAAACAAAATACAAGGAGAATTATATCATGACTACAACAATTAAAAATAAAAAAGAAATTCGTTCAGCTTTTGCAAATTATGTGACAGGTAATATAGGTGAGAAAGAAGCTCGTTCATTAGGGCTATCCATTTCAAATAGTGGAAAAGCATTTATTCCAAAATCTATTGCTAATGAAATTATTAGTTACGTTGAAGAGGAAAATTTACTAAGAAAATATGGGAAAGTAGTTACAGTTGATGGAAATCTAGGGTACCCAGTTTTGACTGAGGAATCAAATCTCAAAGTCGAAGTTCATTCAGAAGAACGTGATAGCGAAAATGAGATTGAAGTGAATAGCATCGGGTTAAATGCAGATGTTTTATCTCCTGTGGAATTTGATTCTATTTCAAGGGTTAAAAGAAAACTATTGAAGATGAGCGGTGGAGAAGTTAGTTTAGCGGATTTAATTGTAGAATTAATGAAGAAAGAGTATCTAAAAAAAGAAATTGATTATATGTTTAATGGAGATAATCCAGATGCTTTTAACTCTGGATCATTATTGAATAAAGCAAAAGTATTTACACCAACTAAAACAGAACCGGTGGCAATCATTAAAGAATTAAAAAATAAAGTGTCTACTAATGTGATGAACAAATCAAGATGGATTGTAAACAAAGCAGGTCTTGAATATGTTGAAGATTTAAAGTTACCAAATGGAGAGCCGGCTTTAAAAACAATTGATCGTGTGGATGGTGGAGTAAGTTACATGTTGCTAGGATTCCCACTTGATTGCACAGATGCAGTAAAAGGCTCGGCAGATTCAGCAGCATTATTTTACTTTGGTGACTTTGCATCCTTCGTTATTCAGGAAAATTCAGATGGATTGGAAATTGAAGTTATGAAGGAAATGTATACGAATGTTAATGAAGTAGGATTGAAACTATACAACCTTCTTGATGGTAAGCTAATCTATTCAGAGGTAGAACCAACGGTGTATCGTTTGGAAATTAAATAGTTTAACTATATTTGTAAGTATGATGTGATTTTTAGGGATATTGATGTGAAATTGATATCCCTTTTAATTAGAAAAAGAACGTTATTGACTATTTTCTAAAATATAAGTTTATGGGTTGACGTTTTTTAAATAAAATGTAAAAATAAGAGGACAAAATATTAAGGAATGGGAGTGTCGTCTTTGCCTTTTAAACTGAATGTTGATGGGGATAGTATTAAACAAATCATTCAAAGGGTTCAAGCGTCGTTGACTAAGGCTAGTGATAGATTAGAAACTGATTATGGGTTTAATAATGGTCACGGGATGGCAAAATGGAGTTTTATATATTCCCGTCAAATTGGGAATGATACAGAAGAGTTTGCCTCATTCAAAACTAAGAGGAATGGATGGAAAGTTGCAGCACTTGTTGATACAACAACTAAAACTTTATTTTTCTTTTTGTCTCAGAAAAATCTTGAGGCTAGGCAACAGGGAAAGATAAGATCTAAAGCGATGTATTACATTTCTGCATTGTCAGGGATATGTAATGTGGATTTTGAGGGGAAATTAGATTTTAATCAGAGAAGAGCGATCCAGACCCAGTTAACTTGGGGTTTTGATTATGATGAGGATGAAGCTCGTCAAATATATGATGAAATGCTTCGGGTATGTCCTTGTGAAATTGAACAATTCTGTGTAATTAGTCTTGATATGAGAGGTTATGAATTAAAATCCGTTAAGGCTAATATATTAAATGAAAAGTTAGATACGCTTTATGAAGAGGATTGGAGTGACTTTATTATTGTTGCTTCTAATGATGATAGTGATAAGGACGACAAACAACAAGAGCAAGAACAGCATGATATGACGGTTTCGCTGAAGAAAAAGAAAAAGCAAACATCTGAATAAAATCACGCTCTTCTCATAGAAAGAAAGGGATTTTTCAAGATGATCACATCTAAATTTAATGGTGAAAGATTGAAATTAGCTAGGCGCTTTAATGCAATGAGTTTATTGGATTTATCGGAAAAGCTTTCAATATCTAAACAAATGATTTCTAAGTATGAAAAAAATATCAGTCCACCTAGTGGAGAAATCATGCTTCAATTGGAAGGCGTATTAGGTTTTCCAAGAAAGTTTTATTTCGAAGATGACACGGTTACAGATAAAGTAGGTAATGCTTATTTTAGAGCACTTGCTAAAACTTTGAAGAAAGATCTTGAGGCTCAGAAATTAAGGTTAGACTTTCTTTCAATTATTTATCAGCTTATTAATGAGTATATTGATTTGCCTAAAGAAAATTTACCTACTTTAGATGTAGATAACGTGAGCATAGAAGAAATGGCTGTACAAGCTAGAGAGTTTTGGGGATTAGGAGATAAACCAATTAAAAATATGGTAGAGCTCTTAGAGATAAATGGAATAATTGTTTCTACCTCAAGAATAAATGTTTCTGAAATTGATGCATATACACAGACAAGGAAAATAAATGGTTCAGATGTTTATTTTGTAGTATTAGGTAATGATAAAGGGAGTAGATATAGAAGGCAATTTGATGCAGCCCATGAGCTTGCGCACATATTAATTCATGAGCCTTATCTGGATTTATCTACGTTATCCAAAGATGAAGAAAGAGAAATGGAACAGCAGGCCAATGATTTTGCTAGTGCATTTCTACTACCTAAAGAACCTTTTATTAGAGATGTTAGTATGTTTCCGATTGATCTAGACCATTATGTCTTTATGAAAAAGAAATGGCATGTTTCTGTGGGAGTAATGATTAGAAGAGCATACAATTTAGGAGTAATCACTTTCAATCAATATTCGTATTTGCAAAGACAAATGAGTAAAAATGGTTGGAGAAAAAAAGAACCATTAGATGGACAATCTAAGCCTACAAGTCCAGTTTTAATTAAAAAGTCAATTCTTGCATTGCTTGAAAATGATGTTTTTGATGGGAATAGCATTTTAGAAGAACTTTCAAGTGAGTATCAATTAAGTCTACGTGAAGATATGTTTGAAGCATTGACTGGTTTAGAAGAAGGTACACTGGCTAACTTTAGAAATGATAGGTCTAACGTTGTTTTAGCACTGAAAAGAAATACTAACATTAGCTCGAATAAAACAGTATAAAGTGGTTTCGATAAACGAAGAAATCCGGCTCTTGTGAGTCGGATTTTTTTAACGCTATTAAAATGATATAATGATTAATTGAAATATAGTTACTTTTAGTAAAGTTTTGCAGTTAGCTATATAAAAAGCCACAAGAGCATTAAATTCTTGTGGCTTTACTTTTACTATTCATGTTAAAAGTCTAAATCTTTTTCATTACCATCATAATCTACTAGTAATGATCCTTCGTCTAAGGTATCCATTAACCATTCCACCAAACCATTCCATGATCTAGAAACGCTGTGAGTCTCCCTATCCCATTGTATTACCGTTGCATCGTATCCATTGCTTGATTCTAAGTCTATACATATCGAGTCACCATAGTTTAAATCTGCGATGATTAAATACGTGTCTGGCATCTTTGTCGGTCTTCGTTCTTTTTTAAACGAATCATTTAGATAGGAGCCACCACGCTGTTTTGGGCCCCGAGCAGCTGTATGAATTTCTGACAGGACTGTTCCAGGTATAAATAATTCTCCACCATTACACACTTGGAGAAAACCTTTATATATATCAGGAATTTGAATGTTAAGTTCATTTTGAAGGCTTATTATATCTTCTAAGCTGATTCCATTATTTAGGTTGTGAATACCATCTACATATTTATTAACTTCCTCAAAAAATGGTTGTAAATGATTGTTTTTCGAATAATATTTTCTTAGCATAAAACCATCTCCCTCTATTCATGTTTCCAAGGCGCAACGTCTCCAAAGTCAGTCATACTATCATTCTTAGGAGTATAGTAGCCATTTGTAGGATTGTGATAATTCCCACGATGGGCGTCAAGATGTTCATTTACATCCATATTCCTTCCCTTTAAAAATTGAATGTTATCTGGTTCACCAGCAAAATCAGGATATTCATTAGCAGATTTCATATGCTGTCCCTCGTAGCCTTTAACTTTTCCTGTTTGTAATAACTCTAGTTTTTCTGCAGGGGTCCAATCTCTTGTTCCTTTTCCAGTTTTTTTAACCAATTCTTTCTCTTGTCTCCATGCGTGGCGAACGGCTTTCTGACGAAGAGCTGAAAACTGTTTATCGGTTAGCCATATT
The DNA here is from genome assembly GCF_016483395.1 of Bacillus cereus group sp. N21. Lineage (NCBI taxonomy): Bacteria > Bacillati > Bacillota > Bacilli > Caryophanales > Bacillaceae > Bacillus > Bacillus cereus group sp. N21. Next base: position 7,937 of record NZ_JAEHBX010000061.1, on the reverse strand, counting down.
CCGTTTACATTATACTGTTTTTTTCCATCAACAATCCGTATTTTTTCTGTATTCTTAACACTATTACCAACCTCGCTAGAAGACTGGGATTTTTGAAGGTTGTTAGCATCGGCTTTCTCCTTTATTCTACCACTAGTCCCATTAGAAGAAGACTGGAACTTTTGAAGAGTATCCTTACCATTTTGAATTGCATTACGCCCAACAAATACACCATGTCCAACAAGACTAACTCCAGCCGTTGTAGCAGCTGCATCAAACGTAATAGCAATTGGTGATGCTAATCCACCAGTTCCTACTGTTGCGACTAGAGTTAAAAAATTAGAGCCGCCTATGACGGTAAGGCCTTCTAGAATTTCTATAATGGAAGCCGCTCCTGCTATAACATTTCCTGTGAACCTTCCCGCTTGATAAGTTAACTTGCTTTCTAATTCATCATTATCAGGTGATTCTAGTCCAATAACGCTTTCGAAAGCCGCACTGCCAGCGCCTTGAAAAAATGCTTTCATAAATTCCCAAGTACCGATAGCTGTTTTTTCGTACCATGGTCTATTGGCCTCTTGTTCTCGTAAAGCAATTATTTCTTCAATTTCTTTTTTTATTTCAGCTTCGCGAACTTTTTCCTCGGCAATTTTTTGAATAGAGGCTACCCACTCCATATTCAACCCTTGTGTACTAAACGTGCCACTTGCGGGACTAAAACCTTTTCCGCTTTGGACTTCCGCTAGACCCGTCGCAATGCTAGAGGCTAATTGAATTGCTGTACTATAGTTATTGCTAGATGTTTGATTAAATTCATGTAGATGATCTAACTTTTCTTGCAGTTTGTGCCTCATGGCAGTAAAAAGATTCGCCATAGCGTCCATACCTGGGATTGGCATAGCTTGACTGACGGCTTCCATACTTGTTTTCATTCGGTCAATTTCTTTAATTTGTTCTAATATTTCTTGTTCGATTACATCCGTTGAGGCTACCTTTGTTTCAAATTGACTTGGAAAAGCATCATTCTGACGAATCAATTCCTCACATAAGTAAATGATTCCTTGTGCTAAAGGACGAAAAGTTTCTGTAAAGAATGCTTTTGCACTACTATATGTTTGTCCTTGTAGAACAGTATCAACTGCAAAAGCGTCAATCGACTGAATGGCTTGTTCCATACCTTGAATGGTAGCGGTACATACAGCGTTCATACTTTGAGTTTGGTTTTGTACTTCTCCCAAATACATATTTAAACTCATGAATTCCCCTCCTTAACAGGTAAATCATACCAATTCAAAGGAGGAACTGTAAATATTACATTGTAATGAATTTATTAGAGGTATCAGCGTATCTCAAAGAGAACTTATCCATATTCCAATTTAAAGGGTGATTCTTATGGAATGTAAAGAGTCTAAAGAAAGGACTTTGTTAGACAATCCTCCAAGTGAAGAAACAAAATTAAAAATGGTCGAATTCTTTATGGGAATTTTGATGTCCGAAAAGTGTCCGAAAGGGTTTGGAATTGTATATTTTTAAGTAATGAAATTGCTTGGGAATATTGATACAATAGTCTTTTTTGTGTCTATTTTCTTCTATTATATATAAAGCTTGATGGGCGGAATGATGTAATTTCATTCGCCAAAGAAACATTCATCTCTATATAGGGGTGAATGTTTTTTGTTATGGGACAAAAAATATAGGAATAAAGGTTTCTTGGGATAAAGAAAATAATTTCTGTAGAATTTTGTCGCTTTCTCTCTTGACCGTATTGATACTTCATTGTTAGAATCTAGGAAGATAATATAAAACAATCCTTCATATATCCTCAATGATATGGTTTGAGAGTCTCTACCGGGTTACCGTAAACAACCTGACTATGAAGGCAGTGTGTCTTATATTTATAAAGAGCGGGATACTATCTTTATAAAGCCAGACCTCTGCCTTTTCTTTGTTATGAGACTGAGGGCGGAGGACTGGCTTTTTTTATTATATTGGTAATGCTTTTTGCCAAATTGGTGAAAATATTTATATACAGAACTAACGTTGGGGTGATTATTTTGAAGAAACAGCACGATACAATTATCGTTTTAGATTTTGGGAGTCAGTACAATCAGTTAATTGCACGTCGAATTCGTGAGTTCGGTGTATACAGTGAACTTCATCCACATACAATTACTGCAGAAGAAATTAAAGCAATGAATCCAAAAGGGATTATTTTCTCTGGTGGACCGAATAGTGTATATGGTGAAAATGCATTCCACTGTGATGAAAAAATCTTTGAATTAGGATTACCGATTTTTGGTATTTGTTACGGTATGCAGCTTATGACAAAACACTTTGGTGGAAAAGTAGAACGTGCAAACCATCGTGAGTACGGAAAAGCAGTTCTTAAAGTAGAGAACGGATCAAAATTATATGCGAACCTTCCAGAAGAGCAAGTTGTATGGATGAGTCATGGTGACTTAGTAACTGGTTTACCAGAAGGATTCGTAGTAGATGCAACAAGTGAGTCTTGTCCAATTGCTGGTATGAGCAATGAAGCAAAAAACTTATACGGTGTACAATTCCATCCAGAAGTACGTCATTCTGAGCACGGTAATGATTTAATCAAAAACTTCGTATTCGGCGTATGTGGCTGTTCTGAAGGTTGGAACATGGAGAACTTTATTGAAGTAGAATTAGAAAAAATCCGTGAAACTGTTGGCGATAAAAAAGTACTATGCGCACTTAGTGGCGGTGTAGACTCTTCTGTTGTAGCAGTATTAATCCATAAAGCAATCGGTGATCAATTAACATGTATTTTCGTTGACCATGGTTTACTTCGTAAAGGTGAAGCGGAAGGTGTTATGAAAACATTTAGCGAAGGCTTCCACATGAACGTTATTAAAGTGGATGCAAAAGAACGCTTCATGAACAAGTTAAAAGGTGTAGAAGATCCAGAACAAAAACGCAAAATCATTGGTAATGAATTTATTTACGTATTTGATGATGAAGCTTCTAGATTAGAAGGAATGGACTTCTTAGCACAAGGTACACTGTACACAGATATTGTTGAAAGTGGTACAGCAACTGCACAAACAATTAAATCTCACCATAACGTTGGTGGACTTCCAGAAGATATGCAGTTCAAATTAATTGAGCCTTTAAACACTCTATTTAAGGATGAAGTACGTGTATTAGGATCAGAACTAGGAATTCCTGATGAAATCGTATGGCGTCAACCGTTCCCGGGTCCAGGACTTGGTATCCGTGTATTAGGCGAAATCACAGAAGAAAAATTAGAAATCGTTCGTGAATCCGATGCGATTTTACGTGAGGAAATCCAAAAAGCTGGCTTAGATCGTGAAATTTGGCAATACTTCACTGCACTTCCTGGCATGCGTAGCGTAGGTGTTATGGGTGACGAGCGTACTTACGATTACACAGTAGGTATCCGTGCAGTAACATCAATCGATGGTATGACAGCAGATTGGGCACGTATCCCTTGGGATGTATTAGAGAAAATCTCTGTACGTATCGTAAACGAAGTAAAACACGTTAACCGTATCGTGTATGATGTAACGAGTAAGCCACCAGCAACAATTGAGTGGGAATAGAATAGGTTTATTCGTTTAAAAGAAGACCCATCTATGATTTTATGCATAGATGGGTCTTTTTTTGTTGTTTATACGAACGAAAAATAAAAATCGTATAAAAATGTTCGTTTTTAAATTGACATACACCTATATGTGAGTTAATATGAGTATGTAATTGATACGAAAAAATGAATATTACAGCCGTCGTATAATATCGGGGATATGGCCCGAAAGTTTCTACCTAGCTACCGTAAATGGCTTGACTACGAGGCGTTTTTATAAAGGTAAGGGGAAATCTGCCTTTATTTACAGAACGCTTCCATGTATATGCAATGGAAGCCTTTTTTATTTTTATAGATAAAAGAGGGCTAGGGAGGGTTACGACGAGTAATCATATAACGGGGGAAACGTAGAATGAAACGTTATTTTCAGTTCGATGAGCTCGGTACAAATTATAAAACAGAGTTCATTGCAGGGTTAACGACATTTTTATCTATGGCTTATGTACTATTTGTCAATCCTGCTACACTGTCACTGGGAAACATTAAAGGGTTACCAGCAGGAACAGGAATGGATCCGGGAGCGGTCTTTGTTGCCACTGCATTAGCGGCTGCAATTGGGTCACTGATTATGGGGATTTTCGCAAAATATCCAATTGCCTTAGCGCCAGGAATGGGAATCAATGCATTCTTTGCTTATACAGCGGTGTTAACGATGGGGATTCCGTGGCAAACAGCGATTGCCGGAACTTTAATGTCAGGTATTATCTTTATTATTCTTACTGCTTCTGGTATTCGCGAAAAAATTATTAATGCCATTCCATTAGAGTTGAAGTTTGCAGTAGCAGCAGGAATTGGTTTGTTTATCGCCTTTCTTGGTTTTCAAAATGCAGGAATTATTGTGAAGAATGATGCGGTTCTTGTTGGATTGGGGGATTTAACAAAGGGCACAACATTACTTGCGATTTTCGGTGTAGTGATTACAATCATTCTAATGATCAAAAAAATAAACGGTGCTGTTTTCTACGGAATGATTCTTACAGCAATCCTTGGAGTAGCAACAGGATTAATTGATACACCAAAAGCTGTCGTTGGTGCAATTCCTAGTTTAGAACCTACGTTCGGTGTGGCGTTCCAGCACTTCGGAGATATCTTCACTGTTCAAATGGGAATTGTTATTATAACGTTCTTCTTCATTGATTTCTTTGATACAGCGGGTACACTTGTAGCAGTTGCGAATCAAGCTGGGTTAATGAAGAACAATAAATTACCACGTGCGGGAAAAGCATTATTTGCAGATGCAATTGCAACTGTAATTGGTGCGATTCTTGGGACATCTACGACAACGTCTTACATTGAATCGTCTGCAGGGGTAGCAGCAGGAGGGCGTTCAGGATTTACAGCAGTTGTAACAGCCGGATTTTTCTTGTTAGCACTTTTCTTTTCACCATTATTAAGTGTTGTGACAGCGTCTGTAACGGCACCGGCTTTAATTATTGTAGGGATTTTGATGGTTTCGTCTCTAGGAGAAATTGATTGGAAGAAATTCGAGATTGCAGTACCAGCATTCTTTACGATTATTTCTATGCCACTTACGTATAGTATTGCAACAGGAATAGCAATTGGATTCATCTTCTATCCAATTACAATGGTTGTAAGTGGTCGTCGTAAAGAAATTCATCCAATTATGTATGTAATGGGAGTTTTATTCGTACTATATTTCATCTACGTTCGTAAATAAAGGGGTTTTTGAAAGGTCTAGACTAAGGGGAGTCTAGACCTTTTTTGCGTCTTCAGAAAATCTTAAGGATTTCGTTCCGTTTTTCTTCAGAAGTTTTCTTATAATAGAAGTTAGGGAATGAAAAAGCTATGGGGGGGATATTGTGGGACACGAAACAATACTTGTTGTAGATGATGAAAAAGAAATTCGAGATTTAATTACGATTTATTTAAAGAATGAAGGATATAAGGTGCTACAGGCAGAGGATGGAGCAGAGGGTTTATATATATTAGAGAAAAATGAAGTGCATTTAGTTGTATTGGATATTATGATGCCGAAAATTGATGGTATCCATATGTGTATGAAAATAAGAGAAGCGAAAGAGATGCCAATTATTATGTTGTCTGCGAAAACGCAAGATATGGATAAAATTTTAGGGCTAACAACAGGAGCGGACGATTATGTAACGAAACCTTTCAATCCGTTAGAACTGATAGCGAGAATAAAATCGCAGCTTCGTCGATATATGAAAATGAATGGATTTGTTGTCCAAAATGAAAATGAAATTGAAATCGGGAATATGAAAATAAACGTCTCAACCCACAAAGTTGTTGTAGAAAATGAAGAAGTGAAACTAACTCCGAGGGAATTTTCGATTTTGGAGTTACTAGCTCGTAATCCAGAGATGGTCTTTAGTGCAGAACAAATTTATGAAAAGGTTTGGAATGAACGATCTTTCCAATCTGATAATACCGTCATGGTGCATATTCGAAAAATACGTGAGAAGACTGAAGAGAATCCGAGAAAGCCAATATATATAAAAACAGTATGGGGAGTGGGATATAAGATTGAGAAAGATAATTAAAAACATATTTAGGCCAATTGGTTGGATGAATCGAACTTTTAAAAAAATAATATATAAAGTAATAAGGGGAGTACAAAAGAGTTTACGTGTACAACTGATAACTACGTTTGCTTTCTGTATTTTGTTGGGTGTAATAGGAGTGTGGACATCATCTCCGTTTTTTCAAGGAATAAATACATACTCTGTAATTGATTATTCATCTGGTATGCGAGGAATTGATGCAACTGCTGAAAGACTTGCCGAGGTTATTACAAGAGAAGGTGCTGATGTTAACGTCCAAGAAGTTTTTGAACGTCCGGAGTATCAAGGTGAATTAAAAGTGTTAATTGTAGATGAGAATGGAAAAGTTATATATAAGACAAAAGATGCTCAGGAAGAACAAGTTAATCTTCATAGTACTATTCGTAATATAATGAGTTTCAAAATAAATCGCTCTCAATATGAATATCAAAAAAATGTAATAGATAATGAAATCGAAAGAGAGCGTAAAGAATTTACGACTTTTTATCCTTTAACAATTCAAGAGAAAAATATGTATATGATCGCAAGCGGTATACCGCAAGGAAATATTAGAGTAGTACAGAATGATGGGCCGTTTCCATTTTTGATTGGCTTTGTTATTTTTTTATTTTCTTTCTTTTATATAACTAAAAGAAAGATGAGGCAAGTTGAGGCGATGGCGGAAGGTGTAAAAGAAATCGCAAAAGGTAACCTGCAATATAGAATTCCGCAGAAGGGGCAAGATGAATTAAGTTTGCTAGCTGTGAATATGAATCAGATGGCAAAAGAATTATTTTCCAACATAGAAAAAGAAAGAAGAATAGAGAAGCAAAAGAATGAATTGATTACAAATGTATCTCATGACTTGCGAACGCCACTTACATCTATTATGGGTTATTTGCGTTTATTACAGGATTCAAAATATGAAAGTAAAGAACAGCACAATGAATATGTGAGAATTGCTTTCTCGAAATCTGAGCAGTTAAAGAATTTAATAGAAGATTTATTTGAGTATACAAAGTTAACAAATGAAAAGATGGTATTAGAAAAGCAAGAAGTGTGTATAACCGAACTTCTGGAGCAATTAATAGAAGAGCTAGTACCACAGGCTGAAGAAGAAGGACTTATACTCGTGAAGCAGTTTCCTAAAGAACGTGTGTACGCTGCGATTGATTCAGAGAAGATGGTCCGTGTATTTGAGAATCTATTAATGAATGCTATTAAATATAGTAAAGATGATGGAGAGATTAAGGTTTCCCTTCAAAGACAACGCCGGAATATACAAATTATGGTTGCGAACCATAGTGAAGAGTTTACAAAGGAAGAGTTAGGGAACTTGTTTGAACGCTTCTATAAGAAAGATCAATCTAGAAGTAGAGTAACGGAAGGATCGGGACTCGGATTAGCAATCGCTAAAAGTATTGTTGAATTACAAGGGGGAGAAATTCGAGCAGAATATGAGGATGGAATTATTCAGTTTATCGTTTCACTACCAATTATAGAAGAAAAGTAAATAAAGAGAGAGTTATGGAAGAGGAAGGCTTGTTTATAAGGAATAAGCCTTCTTTATATTTTTTTAGAAAAACATATTGACGTTTATATAAATGAAGTGTAGTATTATACGAGTCGCCGATAGCAACAACGAAAAACGCGACAAACGAAATAAAAAACTTAGTTGACATTGAAACATGAAAGTGTTAACATAAGGGAGTCGCAAATGAGCGGCAAACAAGTTCTTTGAAAACTGAACGAAACAAACAACGTGAAACGTCAATTTTTATTTTAGATGCTAGACAAACTAA
>NZ_JAEHBX010000060.1:0-30096 GCF_016483395.1 Bacillus cereus group sp. N21 | reverse complement strand
GAATGAGTGTAAAGATACACAAAAACCCCGAAGCATGGACTTTTTTTAAGTGTCCACGATTCGGGGTACAGTTCATTTGCTTATCTTTTTTCTTTTTCGCTCTGTTAAATTTTAATGTTGCTAATCAGATTCTAACGCTCCAGTTAATTGAAGAAGGTAGAAAGAATTCACAGTATTACACCTGAAAAGTTGCCTTTTAATACTACTTTTTCATTCTGGTTTTTACATGAAAAGGATGCGATAATAGCTGTTCTATGATTTTCTTGCCTTTCGTATTTTTCAATTTTAGCTTCACAAATTATTGTATCCCCTGTAAATACAGGTCTTAAAAACTCAAAATTCATAGTACGAGCCAGTACGTTATTATCTCCACCTATTTTCGTTGGTAGAGTTGCCGTTAGTAACCCTTGAGTTACAAGTCTTCCCTGTTCATCTGGGGTTATATGGTGAATCCCTTCATCACCTGAAACCTCTGTAAATAATTCAACATCTTTTACTGTAAAAGTTCGTTCAAACGTAATTATATCTCCGACTTTTAAAGACATATAAATCTCCTCCCTGAAGTTTAAATACTGTTACGGCCAGGTTTAATCTGAATATTGCAACAATATCGAACGGTGTTCAACCATTCCGACTGTTAGTTCAATAAGGACTACATATTGAATTTTGATAAGCGTAAACCGGCATACGTTTTTCTCATTTCATTGATTAGACGACCACCAACAGAGGATGTAGGTTCAACAGAGTGTTTCTCTCATTGAACAGCTTGCTCTTTTTTCGTTTGAGATAGTTTGTCCATATGCTTTAATAAGTTATTAAATGCTTTGTTCACCATTTCCCCTTAACAGAGCCTTCTTTTTAGAAGGATTAGTGAACCATTCTTGTGTTCACATAAGCTGCTAATACAACATGTCCAACGATAATAATAGGAACAATAATTTGTATGTTGGGCGTAGTGAAGACGCTACTAATTGCCGCAATGACACCAGCTGCTAAGTTATAAAGCCCAACTATGTTTGCTAGTTTTTGCTTATCTTGTACACGCTTTTCGTTAAATCCAGATAAGAGCCAAGTATACTGTTTTACTCCTACAAAGTAAGATAATGCGAAAGAAATTATAGCGATGATACATAATGATGGAGAAGCGAAGAGGGCCATGATTACACCTCCGAAATCATTCTTATCCCGCATTAACGGACAGTAACACTCCCACCTCAAAATTCAGCGGAAGCGAAGAAGTTAGGTGGGGGATGAACTGTTCGTAAAAGCCCGATTGGTTCAACTAATAATCAGTGGGGGATGGAGAAAACCCCCACTGATTAAAGTTTCACTTTATGTGCATTCTATAAATCGTCTAGCACTGTTAGAGAGTTTCCGATCTTTCAACCATATTATTGATGATTCAGATTGGAATGGGAAATCTATTAAATCTACTATTCTGATAAATTCTTGCGGGATATAAGATACAGCACTTTTAGGTAGAATCGAGGCTCCGATCCCAGCCATGATGAGCATAAGTACAAATGCAGAGTCGGGACATTCACATGCTATATTTAATTTTATACCATGACGACTGCATTCATCAATGACGAGCTGATGGTAACTGTCTTCTTTATCTTTATGTAAAAGTAAGAGGGGGATATGATCTAGTTTAGTTATGGAGATTGGAAGATTTGAATGATGAAGCTCCCATTTTGCAGGTATGACTAATACGAATGGCTCCTTTGATACACAAATACTAGAAAAAGCCTTCTTATTAAAAGGGGTACGTAAGACAGCGAGTTCAATATTCCGATTTTCTAATTGCTCTATTAAGTATAAAGGACCACCTTCCCATATTTTTAAGTTTACATTTGGATAGTTCTCTTGAAAATAGCGGATTTTTTCAGATAAAAAAGGAATGCACGAATGAAATGCGCCAATAGACAGATTTCCTCGTAATCCTTCACCGGTATCTTTAATCTCTGTAATTGTTTCCTCTAATTGTTGGATAATACTTTTTGCTTTCCTATATAATATTTTACCTTCTTCAGTTAAATGCATATTTCGACCGTTTCTTTCAAAGAGGCTTACTGATAATTCTTGTTCTAGTAACGATAGTTGTCTACTTAGAGGTGGCTGTGCCATATGAAGTCGATGAGCAGCACGGGTAAGCTGTCTTTCTTCGGCGATTACAATAAAGTAACGAAGTTGTCTTATATCCATTTCCAATCCTCTTTCTATACCTTTTTTATATACAAAAACAACCTTATAAATAGTTTTTATATAATACGTCACATGATATCATAAATAAAACAAATTAAATATAGAAAATTCTAAAAATTAAAAATATTTTTCGGTAGATTAATAACTTGAAAGTAGAGTGTATCGTTCTGAGGAGGAAATGTTTATGAAAGTTTCGTTATTCATTACGTGTTTATCCGATGTGTTTTTTCCTCAAGTAGGTAAGAGTGTTGTGGAAATTATGGAGCAATGTGGAGTAGAAGTAGATTTTCCTGAAGGACAAACTTGCTGCGGGCAACCTGCCTACAATAGTGGATATCAAAAAGAAGCTAAAGCGGCAGCGAAACAAATGATAAAAGCATTTGAGCATAGTGAATATATTGTGACCCCTTCAGGATCTTGTGCTAGCATGATTCATCATTATTATAAAGAAATGTTTAAAGATGATAGTGAATGGTATGAAAAAGCAGTTCGTTTAGTGGATAGGACGTATGAGCTGACGGATTTTTTAATGAATGTACTCCGAACAAGTAATTTAAAATCTAAGCTAGCTAGGGCAGCAGTTTTTCATCAATCGTGTCATATGAGTCGCGGACTTGGGATAAAAGATGAACCACTTAAGTTACTATCACAAGTAGAAGGCCTAGACGTAAAAGAATTACCATATTGCCAAGATTGCTGCGGTTTTGGTGGTACTTTTGCAGTGAAAATGAGCCCGATTTCTGAAACAATGGTTGATGAAAAGATAAAACATATTGAGGCAGCAGAAGCCAATCTCTTAATCGGGGCAGATATGGGATGTCTTATGAATATTGGAGGGCGGCTACGCAGAAAAAATAAAGACATTCAAGTGTTACATATAGCAGAAGTACTGGCGAAGGAGCTGAACAAATGAGTGTAGTGGGAGAATTAGAATTTTTGGAAAGAGTAGATAAAGCCATACACGATTCGCAGATGAGAAGTGCGGTTCCATTTACACAAGATAGGCTTCGGATGGGACGGGAACAAGCTACACATGAATTAGGAAATCTCGAGGAATGGCGTGAAGCAGCATCTGAAATTCGGATGCATACAATTGAAAATTTAGATAGTTATTTGGAACAATTAGCTACAAATGTTCGGGGAAATGGGGGGCATGTCCATTTTGCTTTCAAAGCAGAAGATGCCGTATTGTATGTTTCTGAAATCGCGAGAAAAAAAGGAGCAAAAACAATTATTAAATCGAAGTCCATGGTTTCGGAAGAAATACATCTCAATAAAAACTTAGAAGAAATGGGGATAAAAGTGGTAGAGTCCGATCTCGGAGAGTATATCATTCAATTAGCGGGAGAAGCTCCATCACATTTAATTGCTCCAGCTATTCATAAGACGAAGGAACAAGTAGCAGAGCTTTTTTCTAAGGAGGCTGGAAGGGAAATACCAGTTGATACAAATCAATTACTACAATTTGCTCGGGAGCAATTGCGTAAAGAATTTTTAGAGGCTGATATTGGTATCTCAGGTTGTAATTTTGCTGTGGCAGAATCTGGATCCGTTGTTCTAATAAGTAATGAAGGAAATGCTCGCCTTACCACTACATTGCCAAAAGTTCATATTGCTATTATGGGAATGGAGCGCCTTGTTCCGACATGGCAAGATCTTGATGTTGTCGTTTCGATGTTAACTAGAAGTGCTACCGGTCAAAAAATTACATCTTATGTAACGGGAATTAATGGGCCTCGCTTACCTGAAGATATGGATGGACCTGAAGAATTTCATTTAATCATTTTAGATAATGGTCGTTCTAATATTTTAGGAACCGCTTATCAAGAAGTGTTGAAGTGTATTCGGTGCGGAGCGTGTGTGAATGTTTGTCCTGTATATCGTAATATTGGAGGACATGCGTATGGAAGTACTTATAGCGGACCAATTGGTGCGGTACTAGCTCCTTTATTAGAAGGGTATGAGGAATTAAAAGAATTGCCTTTTGCATCAAGTTTGTGCGGCGCATGTACAGATGTTTGCCCGGTGAAAATTCCATTACATGACCTTCTCATTGAGCATCGTAAAGGTGAGGTGGAACAAGGATTTGTAACGAAATTTGAGCAACTGGCCTTTAAAGGTTTTGCGTTTATGGCGAGTCATCCTTTTGTTTACGAGAAAGCCGTTAAAATGGCTCGCACTGGTTTATCGATATTTGCAAAAGATGGTTATATTGCGAATGGCCCTGGTCCATTAAAAGGGTGGACAGAAAGCAGAGATTTTCCAAAACCTGCGAAACAATCATTCCGAGATTGGTGGGAAAAAGAAAAGAGGGATTCATAACATGACGGATGTACAAGAATCTTTTTTAAACAATATCGCACGTAAACTAGGGCGAAATCGTCGCTCCGGGATAACTCCTCCTAAGTGGAATAACGATCCACTTAGGTATTTTTCTAAAGAGATAGATCACGAGAGTTTAGTAGAACAGTTTATTGCAAACTTGAATGCATTACATACAGAAGTAAGTCATATATACCGCTCAGAAATAGAGAATGCCCTTCAGTACGTTGCAGGAAAATTTGATGTTCAATCTGCGGTGTACTGGGATGATGATAGATTACACCAGCTTGAAATAGGAAAGTATTTAACAAAAAATTTCGTTTCTTATCGAATTTGGCAGAATAAAGAAGATGAAAGAGAACTACGAGACTATGTAGCTCGAGTTGATATGGGAATTACATATGCCGAAATGGGGCTAGCTGAAACTGGAACAGTTGTTTTGTGGAATGGTGGTGGGCGTGGACGTTTAGTTAGTGTTTTGCCGCCAGTTTATGTAGTGATCCTTTCGGAACATACAATTTATAGACGTTTGACAGAAGGAGTGACTGCAGTGCATGAACACGTTCCAAATGGATTACCTGCTTGTATTAATTTTATAACTGGTCCAAGCCGGACGGGTGATATTGAAATGGAATTAGCTTTTGGAGTTCATGGTCCTGGAAAGGTTCATGTCATTTTATTAAAGGATTAGAGAGAAAAACAAAAGTATACGAGGGGGAGTGAGGAGTTTGATGAAGAATAAATTCCGCTATTATGTTTTTGCGATGCTTACGTTAATTACGATGGTGAATTATATTGATCGTGGGGCCATTGCTTATGCACAGTCTTTTATTATAAAAGAATATGGATTTGACCCGAAAGAATGGGGAGCTATATTAGGTTATTTTGGTTACGGTTACATGCTTGGTTCTTTATTAGGAGGTATTTTTTCGGATAAAAAAGGACCAAAGTTTGTATGGATTGTAGCAGCAACCGCTTGGTCTATTTTTGAAATTGCGACCGCTTTTGCTGGAGAAATAGGGATGGCTGTTTTTGGAGGCTCTGCTTTAGCAGGATTTGCTCTGTTCCGAGTTTTATTTGGATTCACAGAAGGTCCATCTTTCGTGGTTTCGAATAAGACAGCAGCAAACTGGGCAGCGCCAAAAGAAAGAGCTTTTCTAACATCCCTTGGTTTTGTTGGTGTTCCGTTAGGCGCAGTATTAACTGCACCAGTAGCGGTTATGTTACTCTCTTTTACAAGTTGGAAAATGATGTTTTTCATCCTTGGTGCAATTGGGATTGTATGGGCGATTATTTGGTATTTTACTTTTACAAATATGCCTGAAGATCATCCGCGAGTGACGAAAGAAGAACTAGCTGAAATTCGTAGCTCTGAAGGTGTGCTTCAATCAGTAAAAGTAGAGAAAGGGATCCAAAAAGAGCCGTGGTATTCTTTTTTTAAAGTTCCGACATTCGTCATGGTTACGTTAGCGTATTTTTGCTTTCAATATATCAATTTCTTAATATTAACTTGGACACCGAAATATCTGCAAGATGTATTCCATTTTCAATTATCTTCTCTTTGGTATCTTGGCATGATACCTTGGCTTGGAGCTTGTATTACATTACCGTTAGGGGCGAAGCTATCCGATCGTATTTTACGTAAAACAGGAAATCTTCGTTTAGCTCGAACAGGATTGCCGATTATCGCTTTATTCCTTACAGCGGTTTGCTTTAGTTTCATTCCAGCGATGGATAATTATGTAGCTGTATTAGCACCTATGTCACTTGGGAATGCATTTGCTTTTTTACCAAGTTCATTATTTTGGGCAATCATTGTCGACACAGCTCCTGTTCAAGCAGGAACCTATAGTGGAATTATGCATTTTATTGCGAATATCGCGACAATCTTAGCCCCGACCTTAACTGGATACTTAGTTGTAAGTTATGGCTATCCTTCTATGTTTATCGTAGCTGCCATTTTGGCCGCTATAGCAATGGGAGCGATGTTATTTGTGAAGCCAGGGCAGCAAACTAAGGCTGAAAGTTTGTTTAATTGGAAGAGTAAGGAGAGATTTGAGGAGCCTCGTACAAATATTTAAATGATTAGAATAAGTGGTGTAAAAAACGAGTTGTATACAAACTCGTTTTTTATTTGTCTGAAACGAATGTTTTCTATAGTAAAATATGAATTAAGTAGGAAAAAATTGAAAATAAAGGCTGGGATCGTACATGTATACAGTTGGACAGTTTTCAACAATATGTGGTGTATCTATTAAAACGTTACATCACTATGATGCAATTCATCTTGTAAAACCTTTGCATACTGATTCTGTAACAGGGTATCGATATTATGATTATGAGCAAATAAAAACTTTACAATACATAAAAAAGTTAAAAATGTTTGGTTTTTCATTACAGGAAATAAAGAGAGTTTTAGAAAGTCATGATAATAGAGAATTAGAGAATCGATTGAGAGAAAAGGCTCTACAACTAGAGAGGAAAATGATAAAGATGCGGCAAACTCTAGAGGCAATGGATCAATCCATTGATGATTTGAATAGAAATGAGCCATTTGTAACTGTTTCAAATATAACAGAATACTTCGAAGAAATAAGAGAAAGACAATGGATTTACGGTGTTCGTGAAAAAATATGTATACGAGAAATCGATTTTGTTGTAAAAAAATTGTTTGAAAGGTTATATGCATATGGGATAGAAGTAGATGGGAAAATGATGACAGTTTTTCACCAATTTTATAAAGGGAATGCACCAATAGATTTAGAAGTTTGTGTACCTATAAAAGAGTGCGATGATACACTTTCAAATGTCCGTTGTTTAGAAGGGGGAAAACATATTTGCGTGATTGTAAAGGGACCATATTCGGAATTAAGAATCGCATATGAAAAAATAATGAATTTCATTGAGGAAAAGGGATATGTAGTAAGGGATTCACCTTTTGAAGTGTATGAACAGGGTGTGTTTACTGAACAAATCGATTATAAAAACATTCGGCCTGCATCCAAACATAATCCGTTACAATTTATCACGAAAGTGTGTTTTCCAGTCTATTCTTAATTGATCCTCCTGCTACAGGAGGGTATATCCTAGCATTAGTAAGAGAAAAGGAGAGGATTATATGTATCATCCAAGGCTACGCGGAACACATTATGAGATGGGAAAACACTATGCAAGTATTTTATATAAAAATGGATTTCGGTTTCCAAAGGTTTCAAAAGAAAAATTAGCTTTTGGGAAACAAAGTCATGTGCTATTAAAAGATTTTTATCCAGAATTAATAGAAGAAATGAAAGGATTTGCTGAAGGGTGTCATGCAACGTATGAAGAGGTAAGTTCTTTTATATTGAGTATAGGTGTATTTGAGCCAGAAGCGCAATGTAGTATATTTGCATTTTATAACGGTTCAGAAGTTATTATGGGAAGAAACTATGATTTGATTTTAGATATGAAAAAATATACGGAGAGTTCTCTCGTTTGTCCTAACGATAAATATTCGTACATTGGACATTCTGATGTATTTTTAGGGAAAGTAGATGGGATGAATGAAAAAGGATTAGCAGTAGCTATTACCCTCGTACAAAGTGAAAATAATGAAGTGGGGTTGAATTTTTATGTGGCAGTTCGCAAAATATTAGAAAATGCAAGTACGACAGAAGAGGCAATACATATTTTAAGGGAATTCCCGTCCTCAATCTGTAATAACTACTTATTAGCAGATCAATCTGGGAATATAGCAGTAGTAGAAAAAGCGCCACATAACATGTTTGTACGAAGACCAGGAAAGAATGAAGAGTTTATCATTTGTACGAATCATTTTGTAAGTAAAGAAATGATTGCCTTACAACAAAATATCGATAATGATTGGAGTAAATCTCAAGATAGATATACCTATATGGAAAAACAGTTAAGAAAGAATTCACAGTTAAATCGAGAAAGTGTACAGGATATTTTATCGAATAGTAAAGAGCATGTATGTTTGAATCTGAAAAAATATAATTTTGGGACATTATATTCGGTCGTGTATGAGTTAAATGATTTGAGAATCCATCGTGCAGAAGGACAACCGAATCGTTGTAAATATAAAGAAGATAAAAGATTGATAGAAGAAATTTATAAAAAGAGAAGGGGAATATAAAATGAAGCTTTCTGAATTTCAGCAATATGTATCAAACTTTAGTAAAGAAAAAGGGTTTGCTGATGCAACGATTGAGAGGCGTACAATGTACTTAATGGCGGAATTAGGAGAATTAACAGAGGCAATTATAAAGCATAGTGAAGGTAAGGATACCAAAAGAGAAATAGGCTTAGAAATGTTTGATGTAATTTGGAATGTGTGTGATTTAGCGAATAAATTAGAAATTGATTTAGAGGAAGCATTTCAGGAAAAGATGGAAATCAATCGAGATAGAGAGTGGTAAAGATAGAAAGTGTGGATGGTATGACGCTAACATGAGATAATAGAGAAAGGAATGCAATAGGTAGGATTGTGATGGAGGAAGAAAATGAATTTGAAATATAAATGCTTAATATTAGATCATGACGATACAGCAGTGAAAAGTACACCGGATATACATTATCCATCATTTGTAGAAGCTTTAAAAGATTTAAGACCTAATGAAACGCCATTATCATTAGAAGAGTTTGTTTCAAATTGTTTTCATCCTGGTTTTTTGAGTTTATGTAAAGATATTATTCGTTTTACACCAGAAGAGCAAGAGCACCAACAAAAAGTTTGGAAAAAATACACCGAATCGAAAATTCCAGACTTTTATGAAGGGTTTCCTGAATTGGTACGGGAGTTCAAGAGACAGGGTGGAATTGTAACGGTTGTTTCTCACTCTGAAAGTAGTCGCATTAAGAGGGATTATGAAAAGCATTGTGGATTTGTCCCAGATGCAGTGTTTGGATGGGAGTTAGAAGAAAATCAGAGAAAGCCACATCCGTATCCAGTGAAAAAGATTTTGTCTATGTTTCATCTACATGAAGATGAAGTCATCGTATTAGATGACTTGAAGCCAGCATTGGAAATGGCAAAGAGCTGCAACGTTACATTTGCAGCAGCTGGTTGGTCGCATCATATTCCGAAAATCAGAAAGCGAATGGAAGAGGAATCAGATTATTATTTTGAGAGTGTAGAGAAGTTTAAAGAATTTATCTTTAATGAGTAAAGAGGAGAAAGAACTTGGGAAACACCAAGTTCTTTTTTTATGCTACATCGCAGATATTAGAATAATTGTAGGTGTTCTATTGAACAAATAGCACATTTCAAGAGTGAATAAATTATGTAATTGTACGATTAGAAAAGTATGAAGATAAGAAGATCCCGTTAGTTTTTGTTAATTTTTGTATGCATAGCTTTATTAGGAGGAAGACAATATAACAGTATGGCTCCCTCAATATAATATTCTTTTTGGAGGTTGTTTAGTAAAACCAGCAGGTGCGAAAGATTTAGGAAATGTTGCGGATGCATACGTAGATGAATAGGTATATTCAGTCGGAAATGTGATGAATCGATATGAAAATATAAAATCAGTTATACCAGGGCATGGAGATGTAGGAGATAAAAGTTTGCTTTCTCATACGTTAGAGTTATTACAAATAAAATAGAGAAATTGAAAGAGTGATAGAAAAGAACCCTTTGCAGGGTTCTTTTATTTTGATAATCTTTTGACTTGATGATCTTTTCCCCATTCACACAGTTCATTCATAATTTGAATTAAAGATTTTCCGTATTCGCTTATTGTGTATTCAACTCTTGGTGGAACTTCTTGATATACAGTACGATGGATAATCCCATCAGCTTCAAGTTGTCGCAATTGTTGCGTTAGAACTTTTTGTGTAATATCTGGGATCGCACGTTTCAGTTCGTGTGTCCGCTGCTTTCCGTTCATGAGAATGCATAAAATACTACTCTTCCATTTTCCTCCGATGACTTCAAGGGTAGTAGCGATAGGGAAGTTCTGATTCATCTTCATATTACACCTCCATAGGTACTTTGAGGTTCCTATAGCACCTGAAAGTACGTACTTTTCAATTATATGTAACTAATACATACTAATACTAAAGGATTTCATTTATTTATAAGGGGGAAGGGAATTTATGAAAACACTTGTAATTGTAGCACATCCAGATATTGAAAAATCAAGAATTAATAAAAGATGGATAGAAGAACTGGAGAAATATTCTAATGAGATAACAGTACATGAATTGTATAAAGCAGCTCCCAATTGGGAATTCGATGTTGATTATGAACAAAGACTATTATTAGAACACGATCGTTATATATTTCAATTTCCGTTCTATTGGTATAGTTCACCACCATTATTAAAAAAGTGGTTTGATGATGTGCTGACGTACGGTTTTGCATATGGTTCTACAGGGGATAAAGTACGTAATAAAGAATTTGGTTTGGCGATTTCTATAGGGGGATTAGAAACGCAGTATAAAGATGGGTTTACAATGAACGAACTAACAAAACCATTTCAGGCAACTTGTCTATACACAGGAATGAAGTTCATACCAACATTTACGTTGTATGGAGCAGAATACCAACTAAAGGATGAAGATATCGAAAGAAGTGCAGCTGAGTATATTAACTATATTATGAATAAAAGTAATCTTTATATATGATTTAAAAATATCCCGATCCTTTATAGGTATCGGGATATTTTTATTGGTTTGAAATAAAGTTTGAACAGAATGGATTCCAATATAAAAAATCGCCGGATAGAAAAAAGAGGGCCCTTTTTCATGACTAATTCATATGAGATATGACTTGTTCGGTTGAAAGTTGTTATGTAAGAGATGTGTTAGTGGGTTTTGAAACTTTCTTACCATCTTTATAGTCAAGGCAAGAAACTTCAATTAATAAACCATTAAATACTGTAAAATAAAACCCATAACTACTACCTCTCATTGTATAAGGTTCCTTGTCTATTTCAATGCCTCCAGCTACTAAGCGATTATATGCTTGATCAACTTCACTTGAAGTTTCCACTAAAAATCCAATATGAAAAGCTTCAGGATATCTAACAGCCTTTTGCCCTTTGAATGCTTTTGGATCACTTAACACGAGAATAAATCCATTCTCATCACTCATTACTACAAGAGCCTTTCCTTTTTGTTCTAAAAATTGAAAATCAAAAAATGTCTCAAAGAAATGTCTAGCTTCTGATAAATCATCAACACATAGATTTAAATGGTTTAACCTCATTCAATCATCTCCTTTTAAACAGGAAATCCCTATATTAGTAACATTTGAAAGGGAATAGACAAGTATTTGAATGTTACGGTCATGGCTTTCTGTTTAGTTATAGTTAAGGCAACTAGACTATATATATGCTATGTAACATCATAATTATTCTATTCGTACCTTTTGATCTTTACTAGAAATAGAACAACAAACTAGTGAATCTATTCTTGCTAACCCTGTACAGGGTTTAGCGGTTAGAATGGGGGGGGGGATAATGGGAAGTGAACAAGAAATGATGAATATATTTATTAATTTACTAAATTCTGTATTTCATTTAAAATGATAAAGAAAATTCTAATAATATAAATTATTTGGCGGGAAGTATGATTCGTAAATTTCAGTCTTTGAGTATAAAGGAAGAGATAAAAATTGAAACAGCCATTGTTACAAGTAGAAACCGAAAGGCTTATGATCCGTCCTGTTCTAAAAGAAGATTATATAAGTTGGTATGAAGGTTTCCACAATCGTTTACC
This sequence comes from Bacillus cereus group sp. N21, assembly GCF_016483395.1. NCBI lineage: Bacteria > Bacillati > Bacillota > Bacilli > Caryophanales > Bacillaceae > Bacillus > Bacillus cereus group sp. N21. The sequence goes on along the minus strand of NZ_JAEHBX010000060.1, from coordinate 17,844 downwards.
ATCTCAGTATAAGTATGATGATGGTTATCAAGATATGGCGTATTCAACAAAAGAATGGTTTACCGAATGGATACGTGGCTTTGATGAATCAGCAAAACGAGATGAAATGTATGTGTTAGGAGTGTTTCGTAAAGAAGATGGTGCGAATGTTGGTAAAGTTGAGCTTATTACAATTTTACGAATGGATTATCAATGGGCGATGATGGGGTATTCGATTCACAATCAGTATTGGAAAAAGGGCTATGGCTTAGAAAGTGTACGGGTCGCTATGGACTTATTCTTTGATCATCTTAAATTCCATCGCATTGAACTGCATATAAATGTTGATAACGAGCCATCGATTCGTCTGGCGGAAAGAGCAGGATTCGTTTTTGAATGTACAAGAAAAGCGTTTTCTCTTGATAACGGAAAATGGACTGATTATTTAATTTATTATAAAAATCGTCCTGAAGAGGTTTGATCCATCTTTAGGAGAGTTAGATTGGTAGTTTCAATTTTTGTATAGAAAGGTGAACACAATGTACAATCTTACAACTATTCAAAACATATTTGGCCCCTCGAAAAAAGTATTAAATGGTTTGCCAAATGCAGTAACAATTGAAGAAATGGATGAAGATTCTTTTTATGATGCTCAAAATTATAAAGAGCAGATAAAAAAGTTTGAAGAGCTTTGTTCAAATTGGAATGTAAAAAGAGCAAGCATTTTACTAGATAAAAGTTTCAACAGTTATACTCTGAGTGCAAAAGTGTTACGTGAATTTGGCTTTGAGCTTTATGCAGCGAAAATAGAGGTGTTTCGTAAGCTTTCGGATAGCGTAACTCTAGAAAAACAGTATGATTTTCGCTCTATAGACGTAGGGACGTTGTCTGAAGAGGAATTTAAGTCGCTTTGGGAACGATGTATGTCAGATTCGGACAACAAATCATCAAGTCTTAACATTAATGAACATTTTCATGCTATACAAGCAGAATTAGGTAAGGGGTGGGAAAAATCATGTATTGCTTTTTATGATAAAGAGCAACCGATTGGAATATCCATTCCTCATATTGAACCTGGTACGAAGAATGAAGGTCGATTATTTTATTTTGGACTATTGCCGGAGGAACGTGGAAAAGGACTTAGTGCTCATATCCATCTTCAATCTTTATACATGTTAGAACAGATGGGGGCTACTTATTATATTGGAAGTACTCATATGACAAATGAAAAAATGCAAAAGGTTTTTTGGAAAAACGGATGCTCTATAAGGACAGAAACGGAATTGTATTGCAAAATATTTAAATAAATTCAGGAGATGAGAAAATGAAGGAAATAAAAGTTTTCCATTATGATGCATTTAGTACAAAGCCAAATATGGGAAATCCAGCTGGGCTTGTAATAGATGCAGAAGGATTAACTAATGATGAAATGCAGCTTATTGCAAAAAAGGTAGGATTTAACGAAACGTCTTTTGTGCTTCCTTCGAATGTAGCGGATATAAGGATCCGTTATTTTACACCAGGGCATGAAATGAATCTTTGCGGACATGCGACAGTGGGAACTATATTTGCACTTCACGAAAGAGGGCTACTGAAGGGGAAACGAAATCTCACAATCGAAACGAAAGCGGGTGTTTTACCAGTACAAATAGATATAGATGAAAATAGAGAATCATTTATTAAAATGAGACAAACGGCGCCACAGTTTCAAAAGTTTGATGGTTCCATTGAAGAGTTAGCGCACAGCATTGGACTTCATGGAAATGATTTAGATGAAACGCTACCAATTGTGTATGGGAGTACTGGAATTTGGACTTTATTAGTTCCAATTAAAACGTTGGATGCTTTTCAAAGAATGAAACCAAATAATGAAGAGTTTCCATCTATTCTAAAAGAAGTACCGAAGGCATCGATTCATCCTCTTTGTTTAGAGACGTATGATGAAGCAGCACATATGCATGGCCGTCATTTTTCATCACCTTATTCTGGAACGATAGAAGACCCAGTGACGGGAACTGCTTCTGGGGTAATGGGAGCTTACTATGCTAAGTTTTTGAAAAAAGATTTTAATAGTGAAATGAAATTCATTGTGGAACAAGGGCAAGAAATGAATAAAGATGGTCGGGTCGCTGTTTATGTAACAAAGAAGCAGGAAGATGAGTCCCTACAAATTGAGATTTCTGGAACTGCAGTGTATGTAAAAGAATTTCAAATTTCGATTTGAAAAAAGTCCGGTCATATACCGAACTTTTTTCATCTGTTTAAAACTTCAATAAAAGAGGCATTTCCATTTTGTCTCATTACAGAATGAAAATTGTTATTTTCTAACGTTTCGGCAACCTGTTTTAACTGTCTCACATCATCATGATGAATTAGTAAACTATCTGCTCCGCTTTCTTCAATGTGGAGATGCTCAACCTTACCGATAGCCTCATTTACAGCTTGTAAAAAATCGGGTTTCATATATATCCTCCTATATGTACAGGTATTTTTTTATAGCATGCCTGTATTTATCAAAATTAAAAGTTGGCGGGAATACAAGAAGGGCTCATTGTTTCATACTTCTAATTCGAAGCAGGTTTTCTTTACGTGAAAATAAAATATGTATGAGGGAAAGAAGTGTGAAAAGGAGAATTGAAATGAATATAGCAGGGTTTAAAAATTCGATTGAAATGTTATTTAGAGAGCATATTCATAAATATGGTGATGATGAATATGGCTTCACCAATATTAGCAAAGAGGAATTTTGTAAAATGGGTTATACAACGAACCTAACGCTGGAAACAATCGAAGAAGCACGAGTAAATCAAGTCGATATGATCATTACACATCATGCACCGTGGAGCTTTTTATTCGGTATGGAAGAATCTTGTGTTGAGAAATTAAAAGAATATGAAATCAATCATTTTTGGATACACTTACCTTTAGATTTTGTGAACTTTGGAACTTGCACTTCATTATTTAACGAAATTGGGATTGATAAAATACTCGAATATTCTTCGTATGAGGAAGAAGAGTTACCTGGGATTGGAGAATATGAATCTCCTATTTTGTTTTATGATTTTGTGGAAAGAGTAGAAGAGAGATTAGAGGAAAAGGTAAAAGCATGGAAGAATCATAATCGTCCGGTGAAACGAGTAGCAATCTTAACAGGAGCAGGGAACAATACAAATATTATACAAAGAGCATTAGAAAAAGGTTGCGATACATATATAACGGGAGAGAAAACGTTATATACGGTTCAATATGCAAAATTTAAAGGAATCAACTTAATTGTTGGTAGTCATACGTTTACGGAAGTTTTTGGGGTGGAAAGTTTAGCTTATAAATTAAAAGAGCTGAATCGGGCATTAGAAATTACTAGATTATATGAAGAGCATTTGGAGTGAAGAAGAGAATGACAAAGATAGACGCGAACTATGGGGAGTCGAAGGTGAAGTTAACCTGGATAAAGGCAAATACATTACAGATTTCCCGAACGGGAAAGCCCACTACGGTGCGACAGCACCCCTTTTAAGGGTGGGATGGGAGTGAGTTCGGATACGGAGTACCACTTGAAAACCGAAAGGTTTGTGGTGCTTCGAGTATCCGGAATTTTCACTCTTTTTTTGTATATCTGTATCAGTTTATAAATGAAACTGATACAATGTGTATATGAACGAATATAGGAGAACCAACACAACCGTATCATTAATTAACTATCATTTCGTTTTTTGTCCTCGATACAGAAGGAAAATATTCCTTCGTGCTGATGTAGAGGAACGTTTTAAACAGTTGGCACAAGAAGTATGTGAAGAATTAAAAATTGTCATTGTTGCTTTAGAGTGTGACAAAGACCATACACATATGTTTCTAAATACACTACCAACACTTAGTCCTGCTGATATTATGGCAAAAATCAAAGGAGTGACTTCTAAAAAGTTGAGAGAGGAATTTCCTCATCTCGGACACTTGCCAAGCCTATGGACACGTTCTTATTTTGTATCTACCGCAGGAAACGTATCGAGCGCAACTATTAAACGATATGTCGAACAACAAAAAACAAGGGGGTGAATCAATTGTCTCAAACGATAACAGTTAAAGTTAAATTGCTTCCTACAAAAGAACAAGCTTCCATCTTAAATGCTATGGGAAAAGAATATATCTCTACAATTAACGCACTTGTATCTGAAATGGTTGCGGAAAAGAAAACGACAAAAAAGACGACAAAAAATGTTCCTGCAAACATTCCAAGTGCAGTTAAAAACCAAGCGATTAAGGATGCAAAAAGTGTATTTTCTACAAAGATAAAGAAAAGCAAATACACGATTATTCCTATTCTCAAGAAGCCTGTTTGTGTGTGGAACAATCAAAACTATTCGTTTGATTTCACCCATATCCGTCTACCTTTAATAATAGATGGAAAAGCAAAGAAAGTGCCTGTTCGTGCCTTGTTGGTTGATAAACACAACCGTAATTTTGATTTGTTAAAACACAAATTAGGCACGCTTCGCATCACGAAAAAATCAACCAAATGGATTGCACAAATTTCCGTCACCATTCCTACAAGCGAAAAAACAGGAACAAAGATAATGGGTGTAGATTTAGGTTTGAAAGTTCCTGCTGTTGCAGTAACAGATGATGAAATGGTGCGTTTTTTTGGCAATGGCAGACAAAACAAGTATGTCAGACGTATGTTTAAATCTAAACGTAAAAAATTAGGAGAATCGAACAAACTGAATGCTATTCGTAATCTCGATGATAAAGAACAGCGATATATGAAAAACCAAGATCATAAAATAAGTCGTGCGATTGTAAATTTTGCTAAAGAAAATAAGATTTCTGTCATTCGCTTAGAACAACTAGCGAATATCAGACAGACGGCAAGAACAAGCCGTAAAAACGAAAAGAACTTGCACAATTGGTCATTCTATCGCCTATCTCAATTCATTGAATATAAAGCGAATTTAGTCGGTATTAAAGTTGAATATGTGAATCCTGCATACACAAGTCAAACGTGTCCTAAATGTTCTGAAAAGAATAAGGCACAAGACAGAAAATACAAGTGTAATTGCGGATTTGAAAAACATCGTGATTTAGTCGGTGCTATGAATATTCGATATGCACCTGTGATTGATGGTAATAGTCAATCAACCTAAGATGCTATATGCACTGTCTTAGGAGGGGCAATGAGATGCCCTCATCTTGAAGGCTGTTCAAAGCAGAAATGAACTGTGAACGTTTAGTCATTCAAGAATCCCATCCGTCGCACCATAAGGTGTAGGGCTTGCGGCTTTAGCCGTGGGAGTCTCAAGAGTGTCCATGGTTTTTGTTTTTATAAAAACAAAGTGGTATTAATAGATCATTATAATCGCAGTTGGGATTTTCCAGGAGGTCATATTGAAAAGGATGAAACACCAGAAGAATGTTTTCAGAGAGAGGCATGGGAAGAAGGGTATGTGAAAGGAGAATGTACCTTACTTGGATATATTATTGTAGACCATAGCGAAAATCCAAAATGGAATGAAAAGAGTCCATACCCAAAAGTAGGATATCAACCATTTTATCGGATGGATATTTCAGAAGTGCATGATTTTAACGGAGAGTATGAATCAAACAGAAGGATATTTGTGAAACCGAACGAGGTTACATTGTATTATCCAAAGTGGAATGAGATTTATGATGAAATAGTAGCTGCTGCATTATTGGTTTCAGAAAGATAGAGATTCCTTCTTTTATAATATAAGGATTTTTAAAGGTTTTTTCTTATATTTGTCAAATAATTATAAAGTCGTTTCATTTAATAGTAGTGATATTCAAGTACGGGTGCAGAATAGGAATGAGAAAAATGAATATTTCGGAAATTATTGAACAATTGGTTGTTAATGAAGTTATTACTGATTATCCGAAAGGGTACAAAAAATTAACTGGCGGTACTACAAGTAGACTGTATCTTCTAGAAGGAAAAGAGCAGTGTGTTGTAAAGTTGAATGAACCAAAGGTCATTGAAGAAGAAGCGTATTTTCTTGATTTTTATGAAAATGAAAGTATATTTCCTAAGCTTTTGTATGTGGACCCGCTCAATAGATATATGGTCTATTCATTTATCCCTGGTTCCACAATTTATGATGTCGGAAATAAAAGGGATGTTCTTTGTACACTTGTACAGGAAGTGATTAATAAATATAAAGTGGCTATGAAAATGGATCAGTGGGGATGGAAAGAAGGACCGGTAGACTCTTGGCAGGATTTTCTTTTAAACAGAGTGATGGAGGCTAATGAGAATGTAAAATCTTACATTACACAAGAAGAGTTTCATAGTGTTCTTAAATTAGTACACAGTCCAAATAGAACGGTACATAGCAATCAACCATATGTATTACATGGGGATTGTGGATTCCATAATTTTATATTTAAGGAGCATAAATTATATGGTGTGATTGATCCTTTGCCAGTTTTGGGAGATCCAATATATGATTTAATTTATGCATTTTGTTCGACGCCTGAAGATTTAACGAAAGAAACTATAGACTATGTAGTAGAACAATGTGTATTTCATAAGAATACAAATGGAAAAGTTTTATATGAAGAAGTACTAATAGGGTTGTACCTTCGATTAGAAACTTGTATCAGGCATCATCCTGAAGATTTAGAAGCCTATTTAATAGCATGGCGTTATTGGATAAATGAGCTTCAGTAAAGAAATAAAATGCTTTATTTTTAGAATAACAGCTTAAAAGAATCGAAAACAAAATGGGGATAGGAGAAATGTTATGAAAAACTTTATTTGTACAACATGTGGCGTACAATATGCAGCAAGTGTAGAAGAACCAGTGAATTGTATGATTTGCAATGAGGAGAGACAGTATATTAATCCGAAAGGTCAATCTTGGACAACACTGGAGGATTTACAAGAGAGTAATACATATAAAAATGAAATCATTGAAGAAGAAACAGGGCTTTATAGTATTACAACAAAACCAGAATTTGCGATTGGCCAAACAACTTATTTGGTAAAAACAGATTCATATAATTTATTATGGGACTGTATTGCTTATTTTGATGAAAATACAATTGAAAAGGTAAAAGAATTAGGAGGGTTAGATGCGATTGCGTTATCCCATCCACACTATTATTCTACTCAAGTTGAATGGGCAGAACGGTTCGATGTACCAATCTATATACATGAAGATGATAAACAGTGGGTTATGCGTCCGAGTAAACATATTGTTTTTTGGTCAGGAGAATCATTGCAATTAGCTGATGGACTCACTATACATCGTCTAGGCGGACATTTTAAAGGTGGTTCTGTTTTACACTGGTCACAGGGCAGTGAAGGGAAAGGGATTTTATTAACAGGGGATATTATTCAAGTTGTAGCGGATCAGCAGTGGGTGAGCTTTATGTACAGCTATCCAAATTTAATTCCGTTACCAGCAAATAAAGTTGAAGAAATGGCTAAAAGAGTAAAGTCATTGCCTTTTAATCGTCTATACAACGCTTTTCACCGAGTAGTAAAAGATGATGCAAATGAGGCGGTTCAGCGTTCGGCACAGCGCTATATTTCAGCCTTAGAAGGGAAATTATTTCATACATAAAAGGGGAAACGGAAATGAACACATTAGTATGTTTTGGTGATAGTATTACAGATGGTGAAATATTCTGGAATGGCGAACCTAGATTAACTCCGCGTTTACAAGATTTATTTCCTGATTGGAAAATAGTAAATGCAGGTGTTTCTGGTGATAATACATTCGATGCTTTGAGAAGAATAGAAGAAGATGTGTTATCTTATGAGCCGACATTTGTAACGGTCTTTTTTGGCGCAAATGATGCGGCATTTCATAAACAAGTATCATTACAAGAATATGAAGAGAATCTAATTGAGATTGTGAAAAAAATCTCACCAGAAAAGATGCTGCTAATTAGCCCGGCACCAGTGGATGAGGAAAGACAGCACGCAAGAACAAATGAAGTATTATCACAGTATGCAAAAGTGGTGAAAGAAGTGGCAAAACAAACAGGAAGTTATTTTCTTGATCTACATTCTCATATGATTCAAGAATTGGATTATATGAGGTTTGTAGAAAATGAAGATCGTGATGGGCTGCATTTTGGAGAGACTGGCTATGAATACTTATCAGCGTTAATCGGGGAGAAGTTAAAAGGAATTTTAGAATAAACGGTGGAAAAGAAAAAGCAAAGCTACTGGTAGCTTTGCTTTTATTGTTTCCTTTTTGGTCTACGTACTAATTCACCACCGCAGTTTGGACAAACATGATGCGTTTTTTCTGTGCATGGTGCACAAAATGTACATTCATACGTACAAATATAAGCCTCCGAATCTGTTTGAAGTGAAGTGTTGCAAGTTTGACAGTTTGTTTTCATTTCTAATGCCATATGATTTCCTCCTACTTGTATGAATGTTTGTAATTTAATGATAATATAAACGGGAGAATATGTCTTTTTCATATGAAAGTATATTTGGAAGTTAAATTAGCATTTGCAATGAAATGTGCTATTTTATTTTGAAATTGATTGTTTAGTGACTTTTAAAGATTCATTAAAGGGGATTTAAAGCAAATCTATAAGTTTGTTAGTTGCTAAAACGGTAGCAAACATTTCATGAAGACTTACTAATGCAAGCTTATGGATATCTTCTGCATGATGATAATTTCCATCATATGAGATTCTACCAAATGTAGTTGTCGCATCTGAAACGACATAAGTTGAAAAACCTAAATTACCAGCCATACGTGCTGAAGTGGATACGCAATAGTCCGTTGTTAAACCGATAATGACGGCAGTTTCATAATTGTGTTCTCGTAAATATGCTTCTAAATTGGTTCCGATAAAAGTGCTATTCACATTTTTTTGAAATACTGGTTCATTTGGAAGTGGAGTAGCAAAGTCTTTAAATTCACTTCCGCTGCTTTCTTTTCTTAATGGGTGATTTTCTTTATTTGAGATGTGCTGCACATGAATTACAGGACGATTTGTTTTTCTCCATGTTTGTAATATAAGCTCCATGTTTGTTTCGGCATGTATATTATTGCGTTGTCCCCAGTAAGAATCATCGAATCCTTTTTGAATATCAACTAGAATAAGTGCAGCATTTTTAGGTAATCGATTCATTTGTTATTCTCCTTTTCAAAAGTGATTTATTTTCCATATGGTAATGATATCAATTATTGTAAAAGTAGAGAATTTCCAGTATTTTTGAAGGGTATAACAAAAAGTTTGAACAAGGGGATAAAGAGGATGGAGATTGAGTGGTTACGATGTTTTTTACTTTGCTCAGAGTATAAAAGTTTTTCAAAAGTAGCAGAGCATTTTCATATGACACAACCTGCAGTAAGTAAGCAGATAAAGAAATTAGAAGCTGAATTAGAAGTGGAATTATTAAGTAGATCTCCACAAGGTATAGAATTAACAGAGGCTGGTATGTATTTTCAAAAAAGAATAATTCCATTCGTTAAAGAATGGGATGGCATTAAACAAGAAATGAAAGACATGGGAGAATCCGTACGTGTAATATTAGGTTTACTACCTAGTCTTGCAGCATTCTATCTTCCAGAAAAACTTGTTGGAGGCCAAAGTGAGAATATGAATTTAGAAACGAAAGTATATGATATGTCTAAAGAGATTATGGAAGATATTTTATCAGGGAAATTAGATGTAGGTTTAGTAGATGAAAAGTGGGTACCAAAAAAGCTTTGGAATAGGCAGTTGTTTGTGGAACCATATGATGTAGTTTTTCAAAAGACACATCCGCTTAGTAAAAGAGAAAATGTAACCATAAAGGAGCTGTTATCAGAGAATTTAGTTATGTATCCAATCGGTTGCGATATTCGAAGAGCGATTATGGAAGAGTTTGAAAGATTGGAAGTAAAACCTAATATTAGTTCTGAGGTATCGTTTCGAGACTTTATTCTTGGGATGGTTGCTGCAGGGGCAGGAATTACAATTGTTCCACGGACGATTTCAGAACGTATTGAACATTTGCCACTGCGTACGATATCCATCCGGGATTTTCAAAAACAAAGAGCAATATATTTGATTGCACGAAATGAAAGGATTGGTAAAGCTCTCTTTAAGATGTTTACAGGAACTGCTTTGTAATTGTTGGAAGGTAATTTTATTACAAACTATTTCTTTTATATACATATCTATACAAAATTGAACAAGTAATACAGCAACAGGGGGTACATGTTTTGTTAGAGAATAATAATTTTTTGGATTCAAAAAGTGGTGTGAGTTTTAACAGTTTACGCGCTGACTGTGAGAATTGCTTCGGCTTGTGCTGTGTTGCGCTTCCTTTTGCAGCTTCAGCCGATTTTGCTGTTAATAAAGATGGTGGTAAGCCGTGCTCTAATCTACAATCAGATTTTCGTTGCAGTATTCACAAAAACCTTAGGCAGAAAGGTTTTAAAGGATGTACTGTATTTGAGTGCTTTGGTGCGGGGCAAAAAGTTTCTCAAGTTACCTTTGAGGGAGTTGATTGGCGCAAAGGTCCAGAACAGGCAAAGAAAATGTATGATGTTTTTCCAATTATGCACCAACTTCATGAGATGCTTTGGTATTTGAATGAAGCTTTAACGTTAAAGGTGACAAGTCCGATTTATGGGGAGATTCGTGACGCGATTGAGGAGACAGAACGACTTTCAAGGCTTAGTCCAGATTTACTAATGAAAATAAATGTTCCATTACACCGAGCAGATGTAAATACTCTTCTTTTAAGGACGAGTGAACTAGTATGGATGGAGTCACGTCACCGGTATAAAGGGACGGAAAAAAATAAGAGAACTGACCACCGAGGAGCAAATCTCATGGGGGTAAAGCTTAGAAGGGCAGATCTTAGGGGAGCGAATTTAAGAGGGGCATACCTCATTGCTGCTGATCTTCGAGGTGCTGATTTAAGAATGGCTGACTTTATCGGTGCTGATTTACGAGATGCTGACTTAAGTGGAGCAAATCTAACAGACACTATTTTTCTAACTCAAGTCCAGATTAATGCAGCGAAAGGGGACGCAAACACGAAATTACCAAGTTTACTTTCTCGTCCAGCGCACTGGTCTGCTTGAGAAAAAGGTAAATGAAACATTAGGTTTAATTCAATATAAATGTATGTAATAGCTTTATAATCAAAAACACAGGCCGTATTTTTTTTATAGCCTGTGTTTTTGATATTGTTAGTTTTTCTTCTCAAATGTGGCAATGATTACACTAAATATAATAAGAGCACCACCAATAAAAAAGTTACGATTTAACGTTTCATTTAAAAGTAACCAGCCTAATAATGAACCAACAATAGGCTGAAAAAAGAAAAACAATGAACCGATGCTGGCATCCATTAACTCAAGTCCTTTATTCCAAAGAAAAAAGGCTCCAGCGGTCGAGATGATTCCTAAATATAAAATACCTAAAATGATAGTGGTATTTAAGTCCCCAAATGGATTAGATTGTAATTCCCAAATCATGCAGGGTGTAATGAAAAATAGTGAAAAGAAGATTGCGTACGTTGTAATGACTAAAGATGAAAATTGTTGAGAAGCAATCTTTACATAAATAGATAGTAGAGCCCATGTAATCGCAGCCCCCACTAAAATGATTGTGCCGATAAAATAAGAGCCAACTTCTATATCCCACCCAATAACAATTGTGACGCCTAGTGTAGCTAAGACGGTAGAGAGTATTCTGCGAGTCGTTAAGTTTTCTTTCAAAATCAATGTAGCAAACACGACCATAAATGCTGGAGTGGCCGATGTAACTAAAGAGCCTGTGTGCGCATCTGATAATTTTGTTCCAACAAATTGGCACGTAATTGAAACAAAGTAACCGATGAAGCCAATCCAAGCAAAGAGTAGCCAATCTTTTTTGTTTATTTGTATCGTTGTTTTTTGTTTTCGTTTTGTCGTTTTTAAAATCATGTACAAAACTACAAAGGCAATAATAAAGCGAAGCCAGACAAGTGTGAGAGGCGGAATAAAGTCTAGTACATATTTACTAACAACATACATACCACCCCAAATACTTGCTGCAAGTGATAAACATATAGCGCCTAAAATTGTTTGTTTCATTGTGAAATACCTCCGTCTATTTATAGGATTGTAAAATAGGGAATCCTAAGACGAGGCATGTTTTTTTATAAAAAATACGTATGCCCGTCTTAGATTATAGACGGATTACAGGTTGATCGTTTTCAAATAGGTTGTTGTAGTACATAAGAATTTCTCCTCTCAATATTTTGTATTTGTTTATCATAAATAAGTTTTATAATAAAAGTATAACTTAATTTTCAGATTATTGGAGGGGTAAAATGAAATATGTTGTGATTCAGTCTCACACTAGTAATTATCCAGAACCAATTAGTTTAGAAAAAGGAGATCAAGTGCGAGTTGGTAATATATATTCAGGGCCAGAAAACTGGAACAATTGGGTATATTGCCGTGCTGAACATAGTGGTCTGGCGGGATGGGTTCCAGAGCAAATAATAACATGTGAAAACAGTGATTCTGGTATTGTGCTTGAAACATATACGGCGAAAGAATTAAATGTAGAAAAAGGAGATATTCTCATTGGTTTAAAGGAATTAAATGGTTGGCTATGGTGCAAGAAAATAGAATGTGAAGAAGTTGGTTGGATTCCGAAAGTAAATGTACGGTTAAAGCAAAAGATGTATTTTGAAAATTAATATGCTGAAATATGGATAAAAATATAACTCAATTCTTTTCGCCCTTGTGTTATAAATTATAAATTCAAACTCATGAAACTCTAAATAAGAGAAATAATAGTAAAATAACCCTTGTATTTCACTGGGTAAAATATGGCATAATCATTTTGTCGCAAAATATATAGAAAAATAAGGGTATGTAAAAGGAGAAAATGAATGAGTTTTGCTATTGAAGTTTTAATTCAAGCAGCAATTGATGTCGTGTTTGAATATGTAAAAGATGATGAAAAAACGAAGGAATGGAATACATTTTTAATCGAAAATCGTTATCCGTTAGAGCGAGTGGAAGAAAATCCACGTGTAGGAGATACATTTATTTCCGTTCAAAAAATGGGTAAGAAAATATTTGAGTCGGAAGTGGAAGTTTTAGAATATGAAGCACCGTATATCATTACTCTTGGCGGTGAGATGAAACAAGGATATTCTACTACAACATACATATTGTAAGAAGAGGAAGGCACACTTCTTACATTAATTGTTGAGTATACACCTAGCAATCTATTCTATCGTATTTTATATAAATTAACAGATTGGATGTATGGATCAGCTTGAACGTTTAGCAGAGTGTGTAGAAGCTACTCATAATAAAGAAAAAGAAATATAGGAAGAAGGAGATCTGCAACATATAGCGGATCTTTTTTGCATATATTGTGAATAATAAACCGTCACGTTTGACTGTATAGTTTATGTATTGTATGATGTTCTTAACATAAATGGGGAGGGAAAAATCGTTGGGAAGGTGTATCGAATCGGACAGTTGGCTCACTTGGCTCACGTATCGAAACGAACGATTGATTATTATACGAATCTAGGTATCTTAAAAGCGGAGCGATCTCAATCTAATTATCGCTATTACGACGAAACAGCATTTGAAACATTACAATTTATTGAGAAATGCAAGGAAATGCATATGCCGCTTTGTGAGATTAAAGAGAGGATCGAGGAGAGGAAGAAGCTGCTCGGTATCAATGAACACGTTTCGAAACAAGTGAATGAAGTGACAAACCATATCCATCGATTAGAAACAGAGCTAACACAGTTGAAACCTCTGTTAGATGGGTTAACAGATTCACAACGTGAAAAAATATCGAAATCTTTATCGGGTCAAACGACAGCTTTAATACAAACACTGATACTATTTTTATAGTTGAAGTTGGATCCAACTCTTTTAATTTCTGTATAGGGCTATGTTTTCTAAAGAAACAGAGAATAAGAAAACATTATAAGTATACAGGAGGTGAACACCTTAGTTTTTTTACTAAGGGGATTCATTGGAAATATTTAATTTAGTCATGGTTGCGATTTTAATCGCATTTACTGGATTTTTCGTAGCAGCAGAGTTTGCGATTGTTAAGGTACGTTCAAGTCGTATAGATCAGCTTGTTGCGGAAGGAAAACGCGGTGCGTTAGCAGCAAAAAAGGTAACAACAAATTTAGATGAATATTTATCTGCTTGTCAGTTAGGAATTACAGTAACGGCAATGGGACTTGGTTGGTTAGGTGAACCGACAATAGAAAAGCTATTGCATCCATTATTTGAGAAATGGAACTTAAACCCTTCTATTTCACAAGTATTGACTTTTGGCCTTGCATTTATGACAATGACGTATTTGCACGTTGTAGTAGGGGAATTAGCTCCGAAAACAATGGCAATTCAAAAGGCTGAAAGAGTAACTTTATTATTTGCTGGACCTTTAATGATGTTCTACAAAGTGATGTATCCGTTTATTTGGGTACTAAATAGTTCAGCGCGTGTCGTAACTGGCTTATTCGGTTTGAAACCAGCTTCTGAACATGAAGTAGCACATACGGAAGAAGAGTTACGTCTTATTCTTTCAGAGAGCTATGAAAGTGGAGAAATTAATCAAGCAGAATATAAGTATGTAAATAATATCTTTGAATTTGATAATCGCATTGCGAAAGAGATTATGGTACCACGGACAGAAATCGTCGGTTTCTATCTCGAAGATTCAGTAGAAGAACACATGAAAATTATCCAAAGCGAACGATACACACGTTATCCAATCTTTGGAGAAGATAAAGATGATATTATCGGTATGGTCAACGTAAAAGACTTCTTTATTCGATATATGAAAGGCGATACAGAAGATTTATCATCTATTCGTACGTATATGCGTCCGATTATTGAAGTGATGGAAACAACTCCAATTCATGATTTACTTCTGCAAATGCAGAAAAAGCGAATTCCAATGGCTGTATTATATGATGAGTACGGAGGTACAGCCGGAATTGTAACGCTTGAAGATATATTGGAAGAAATCGTCGGCGAAATTCGTGATGAATATGATGAAGATGAACATCCACCAATTCAACATGTAAATGAACATCATAAAATTGTTGATGGAAAAGTGTTGATTTCAGAAGTGAAAGATTTATTTGGTCTACACATCGAGGAAGAAGATGTGGATACAATTGGTGGATGGATTATGATGCAGAATCATGAAATTGAAGAAGGACAATGTGTCGAAGCAGAGGGATATGAGTTTAAAGTTCTTGAAAAAGACGCATATCAAATTAAGCGCGTTGAAATTCGAAAAATTGATCATCAACAAGAGAAAGCAGCAACTGTATAGGTTGCTGCTTTCTTTTTCACCTATCGCAAAACTTGAAACAAGGAGCGGATATTTTGATTGAAGTTGCGTTACGAGTATACAAACTACAATTATATATGATCTTTAGTGGTTTACTACTTCTATGGACGATAACGCCTTTTTCAAAGCAAGTTACTGGATTCGGGATCGGATTAGCTGTAAGTGCATACTGTCTTTGGTTGTTAGCCAGACGAGTTGAAAAGATTGGGAAAAGTATTGTATTAAAACAACGTGCGCCTGGATTAGGAATTGTAAATCGTTTTGCAGCTGCGATACTAGGTGCGATCATTATGTATGAAATTGAACATGAAATGGAAATGTGGGCATTTGGTACGGGCATTTTAGGTGGTCACTTTTTAATGATTGCGAATTTAGCGTATGCGAATATGCAGTTAGTAAGAGAAGAAGAGGAAAAAAGAAAAAGGGTTACACAGGATTCAAAATAAGAAGATAAAGTGAAACTTTAATCAGTGGGGGTCTTACTGCCCGTTAATGCGGGATAAAAGGGAACCGAAAACGGTTCTTTTTTTATTTTCTTATTTTTTCATGGAAAAATAAAAAAGTTTAGAAAATCCATCGCTTTCTAAAGGTTATATATGTTATTATGACAAAAGACTTTTTTGAAAGAGGTGGATGCAAATGTTACAAGCGCTACTTATTTTTGTACTTCAAATTATTTATGTTCCAGTTTTAACGATCAGGACGATTTTGCTTGTAAAGAATCAAACAAGATCCGCTGCTGGTGTGGGATTACTAGAAGGGGCAATCTATATTGTAAGTTTAGGAATTGTGTTTCAAGATTTATCAAATTGGATGAATATTATAGCCTATGTGATCGGTTTTAGTGCCGGACTTTTATTAGGCGGTTATATAGAAAATAAATTGGCAATTGGGTATATTACATACCAAGTTAGTTTACTAGATCGTTGCAATGAGTTAGTTGATGAGTTAAGGCATTCAGGATTTGGTGTAACTGTATTTGAAGGGGAAGGGATAAATTCCGTACGCTACCGTTTAGATATTGTTGCGAAACGTTCCCGCGAGAAAGAGCTTTTGGACATTATTAATCGAATTGCACCGAAAGCGTTTATGTCTTCCTATGAGATTCGCTCTTTCAAAGGCGGCTACTTAACAAAAGCGATGAAAAAACGAGCATTGATGAAGAAGAAAGATCATGCTTCATAAAAAAATTAGCTAATTTCTTTTGATTTAATTGTGTTACACATTGTATAAAAAGAAAAGGATAGATGCAGGCAGAAGCAATCTGAGTGATCTATTCTTTTTTTTTGCCACAAAAGAGCTCATTTGCTACTACAACATAAATGGTTTGTAGTATGGAAGGGTGACTTGTTGATATAATAGCTGAAAAAGAAAGTTTTAAATAAATTTGATATTTGTTTCGTATCGTCATCTTTTATTTTTAAATACTCAAGAGATATTTTGTTCTAGACATCATTTTTTCGTTACAGTGCGTATAAGAAGATAAGGAATTGCGGGAACAGCTGAAAATCGCATATGCGAAGATGTATGAAAGAATATGATCAGTTAATTGGAGAAGAGATTTGAATTACCAAAAGAGAATATGTTGAGAATCTTTAAACTATTTTATTCCGATATAATGATATTTATTGAAGACGAGGAGGAAAAAGCGTGTATAAATTACCGTTAGGCTTACAAATACCAGATCGAATACCAGATCGAATTGATTATCCAAGGGGGGATGATTACCACACTATACAACAAAAACGGGCGAGAGCGAACATTGTGGAAGGATACAAGATGAGAGAGATTGAAGGTGAAAAGTTTCAGTATTTTACCGAAATCAATATTGATGCTGATAGAATTTGGCACTTGTTTGTAGCATTAGTTAATATAATGATTAAAGAAGGGATAGCTTATGGAATTGTAGGAATGAAAGGGGAAGAGCCCGTTCTTAGTCGCTTTACTGAATCTGACCGAATCATGAATCTTTTCAAAGAATATAAATTTGAACTTACAAATGATGGATTTCTCCAATTTGGAATCGCGACTGAAGATGGTACATCCTATAATGAAATTTTTGTGACAAGCTTTAAAACCTTTCAAGTGTGGAGTGAAAACAAAAGTGACGTTCTAACTGCGTTGAATCAACTGCATTTAAAGGAGTATAAGGACCTGGAATTCATTCATGATTTTCCAATAAGGTCAAAAGCACTTTCTCCACAACAATACCCTGGGATTCGACATTACACAGAGGTTTTGGAAGAATTGGAAAAAGCATTTTCTCTCTTATTATAATGAATATGTTCTGAAATAGGAAATCATAAGAAGGCGAATAAAGAGGTTTATAAAAGAAAAAAGTACATCACTTTAGATAAATGATGTACCAATGGATATATAATGTATAACCTTATATAGTTTTTCTTTATTCTGTAAGAGTAGACTTCTCTTTTTTATGTAGAAAAGTAGAATTTATTTTTGTAAAAAATCTATATTCTCTCTTAAATCGTGAATAATTATCAGATAATACTAGATCTGTCTCTTATACACATCTCCGAGCCC